>JAFGTX010000133.1 GCA_016938815.1 Clostridia bacterium
TCCCAGCTTGCCTTCGGCGGGGGCTTCCTTGCTATGGCCCTTCACAAAGTAGGGGAAGGCGTTCATCGACAGAAAAATATGGACGTCAGTACCGGATACCGCCGCTACGGACGCCGCCATAGCCGCGAATTGCAACTTCTCGCGCTCGCCACTTAAACAAATGATGTACATGCCTGACATTGTGTCTCCCCATCGTAAGTGAATGCGTTAGTAATAGCAGTAAATATGCCAGCCCATATGGGCGTTATTAGATTGAAGCTAACTCGCTTATCACGCTAGATAATTAAAAATTAAGAATAATCTAATTAACTGTATTGCTGGCTCATTTTTCTATCGTGGCGGATGAAAAATGTCATGACATGTCATGACATGTGCTGACAAAAAGAACACCTTGTTCATAAACAAATATAATTAAGTTATGGTAATAGAAATTTTCTTGCATCCAAAAAGAAAGAGGATGCGTATTATTCACAAAAGAATATTTTTTAGATCGTAAAAGCAGTAGCCGACCAGACACCGAGGCAAATTATGGATATGCAGAATCGTGACCGTACTAATCCTGATGTCCAGAAACCCACGAAAAAGGATAAATCAGTGACCGGTCTGGATGTTCAGAGTGTTTTGAACATTCAGCAGAACCCGATGGTTTTGATTGATGACCATTACCGGATTATTGCAGCGAACCGGGCCTATCAGGAGGCTTATGGCGTGCAATCCGATGAGGTAATAGGACGTTGCTGTCATGAAATTTCCCATCATTCGCCGGTGCCTTGCCATATGCGTGGAGAAGATTGTCCCCATCAGGCTGTTTTTACGACGGGAGAAGCCCACGATGTCCGGCACATTCACTACGATCACCAGAATCATGCTGAACATGTGCGTATTCGTGGACATGCCATTAAAGATCAGGATGGCAATACCTATCTTGGCGAGGAAATTATTCGCTTGCCGCATCAGGAAGAAGACATTACTTGTGGTGACATGCGCATGGTCGGCCGTTCTCCGGCATTCATGAAA
>JAFGTX010000134.1 GCA_016938815.1 Clostridia bacterium
ATGTGCATTTCTTGCATTTTCTTTTTTGAAGTTGGAAAGAAACAACTCTCTCGTGTTGTATCCATTTCTATATATTGTCCTGGCAGAAAGGAGTGTGCTAAGCATTTTCTTTGAATAGCCCTTCGGACGAGCGGTAAAAAGTGAAGCCAGGTTGTGGGATATCTGTCCTTCCATACAACATGTGAGGTTATCATGATAGCTCAACAGTATTGCGTCCCAGTTATTGAGTACGTAATTTTTCTTTTCTTCTATGGTGTCCCGTCTGTGTTCATTCTGTGACTGTATGACACTGCACATGCCTTTGAATGAATCCATGTCTCCTTCAAGTATATGTTCGAGCATCTGTTCGCTCAGATCATCGTCCAGGGTGATGTGTCGCAGTGCTTGCTTGAAATGATACTTGTCAAGAGCAAAGAATACTTCGTTTTTTTCAAATCTGTATTCTCCAACTGAGCCCTTTATCCAGTTTGCACCATCACCAAGCACATAGATCCTTTGTATTTTCTCAAGATCATATACTTTGTCAATGTAGTCAAGAACCTGCTTGTTGAGGTCACCGTTCATCGATGAGAACATGCGCTTGTTCACCAGCTCGTTGCGTTTTTTTTGATTCCCCACAGGCTTTATGTATTCGAAAAGAACTGCATGGTGGACCACTATGTCCCTTCCTTCATTGTTCTGGGTATGAATGTATTTTTCATCAAGCATAATGAATAGTGTGGGTGGCGTTGACTTCATCTTTTGAGGACTTGGAGAAACGAGTCTGCTTTTCCTTACGAATGACCTGGCCGTCTGTCGTGAAATCAAAACCGGGTTTCCCTTCAAACTGACCCGGTTACCAACCGCTGCAGAAACATGTCTTCCTGCAGCGGCAAAGGAAGTGTCACAGGAAGCTTCTGTTACCAATGCTTTTACATAGGGACAAAAGTAGTCATATTTCCTGAGCCCCAGGAAGGAGTCGACGTGGCAGTATGATTCTTTGGTTTTCCTGTTTTTGTAGAAAGTCCGGTAATACGTCAGTGGACCAAATATGGTCAAGATGGTTCTTGGGTGATATGACTTGACATGGTACACAGTAGTTCGTCCCGGTCTGTTCCTGAACTCGGTTTCTATGTTTTCTATGAGTTGTTTTAAAATGGCAATGGATAAGTTCTGCCCGGTCAGGTCAGCACTGTTAAGTATTTTAAGATAATTGTCCAGTCCATTCCGGCTGTTTAGACTCAGAACATTCATTGAAGATGCCAGGGAATGAATTTCTTTTAGTAAAGGAACTAGTAAATCAGTGATGGTGTGTGTTACAATTGCCATGAGAGAAGTCCTCCGTTGGTTGATTTTGTGGGTGTGGTAATTTACTTAATTAATTATATGGGATTTCTCTTTTTATATTCAATCCCCAAACCATC
>JAFGTX010000135.1 GCA_016938815.1 Clostridia bacterium
AAAACCTTTAATGGTATGGAACGTCCAGAAATCGAATCAACCTTATTTAAAATCAGTAAAGTAAAACCTGTATCGGCAGAAATGCTTGAAATATATTTTACACAACCGATTGATGAGTCGGCGGAGCAAGTACTCCTTTACCAAGTCTATAGAAATGGTAGCCTTTATTTTGAGGGTAGCTATAAGACATTGGATATACAATTGAATTCGACAGCAGACAATGGCCTGATTTTTATTTCGAAGTCTTATAAATTTGAAGAAGGTAATCGCTACGATATCAAAATCAAAAGTGACTTGAAAAGTAAGTACAACGCTTACCTTAATGACGGCAATGGAGACAGCTATTCTTTCTATGGTACGGCGATAGAAAGTGGCGATTTTGAAATCAAGCAGGCTGAATTTTTGGATACAGACAATATCGTCATCATCTTCTCAGATATTGTAGACAAGGAGTCTGCAACAGATAGAAGTAATTATTATTTGATGGATGAGGATAATCACAAGATATCGGTTACGTCTGCTTACTTAGATGAGTATGATGAAAACAATAAATATAAAAGAGTCATCCTCAGAACCCAAGATTTAAAAGATTATCATGAATATCGTTTGTTTGTTGATGATGTAGAAAATATTTTCAAGACATTGCAGATCGAAAACTATGAAGCTGACCTTGGTGAAGGTATGACCAATGATGAAGAGGTGACGCTGAAGGATATTGAAGTTGTTAATCGCGGTTTGATCCGACTGGTCTTTCAAAATCCATTAGATGAATCATCGGAAAATGCGACGATTACTTTTAACAACAATATTTCTACCAAGACAAAAATGATTGACCCAGAAGAACCGAATGTCTTAAATGTTTACCTAAGTAAAAGTAGGTATTTGAACGAAGATAAAGAATATACGATGACTATTAAGAAGGGCATCACCAATATCTACGGAAATACCCATTCGGATGCGATTATAGAAGAGTTTGATGGTACAAGTGAATTGCAGGATGAAATTGTCATCGAAACGGCTCATTTTATTTCGGATAGTCAGATTCTAATTAAGTTTTCAGATTATGTGAAAGAGAGCTCACTTGAAAACGAAGCTAACTATAGTTTTGAATACAATATTAATGGCAATGAAAAGACGTTGTTCCCTGGTGATATTGAAGTGGTAGATGAAAGAACCGTTGTCATTGATTTTGATTACTATCTGCAAGGCGGTAAGCTGTATATCACAATTGAGGATGTGTATGATGTTTCTGGGCAGTATCAATATGACAGTATGGAAGAGCGCGTGGATCTTTTAGAGGATTAAAGACGGAGGCTGACAATGAAATATAAATTGAGCATATTATTAATGTGCATCCTTCTCGTTGCTGGATTTTCGGGCTTTGCTTTTGCTGATGAGAAGTTTGAATTGAAGATGTATGTCGGTGAAGTCATCGATTTGGATTCTTTTCTGATTGAAAATCAAATGTTGACTGCAGAAGAGGACATGAGCTGGACCAGCGGCAATGAAAGTGTTGTTCAGGTCAATAGTTCCGGGCGTGTAGAGGCACTTGAATCGGGTAAAGCGACGATTTATGCGAAAGATAAAAACAACTCCAGCCGTGTGGCGACCATTAAGATTGAAGTGGTATCCATGGTGGATGACTTTAGATTAGTAAAAGATAGCATTACCATTCGTATTGGCGAAGTTGTTAATCTTGAATATGAAATTACGCCGGTGGATGGACAGGATTCTGTCTATAACGAAGAAATTGAATGGACGTCCAGCAATCTTCATATTGCGGAGGTTGATGAAAATGGACAGGTTGTAGGCGTTAAAGAAGGTACAACAACGATTCATGCCAAGACTGTGGATGGCAATAGAAAAGATGATGTCACTGTCGTAGTTTCGGGACTCAAGGAAGATATTCTTATAGATGATGGCGCTAAAGAGGTCGATATTTACGTTGGCGGTAGTCACGATTTTAAAGCGACGAGTGATGGTATCGATGTGACCCTTGGTGTTGAATGGAGCAGTGTTATTGAAGATACATTGACCATTGATGACAACGGGGTTGCAGAAGGATTGGAAGAAGGTACTACTCAAGTCAAGGCGGCTACCTGGGATAAGAAAAAATTTGATACGATTATGGTCAACGTCATTTCCATGGTGAAGGGTATTACATTAAGCGAAAAATCCGTTCGATTGGAACATATTGATGATACGATTGATCTGGATTATACATTGATACCTGCATTTGAAGGCTTAATGCCTTATGAAGATGATGTGAAGTGGACATCCTCTAATTCCAACATCGCTTCTGTAGATGGCAATGGCGTTGTGACAGCTAAAGACAAGGGCATTGCTCGTATTACGGCGACGACGGTAGACGGTGAACTGGAAGCTTATTGTACGGTGACGACGCTTGAAGATGCGGATGAACGTGAAGTGATTGTACAAAAAATCTCCTTGGATCATCCTGTAGAGACGCTTTTTGTTGGTCAGAAATATGAACTGCCAATTGTCATCGAACCGGCTAATGCGACAGAAACGGATTTGGTGTTTGGCACAAAGATTGGATCTTCTTCTCAAGTAAGCAAGGAGGAAGATGACGATGATGTAATGCATTATTACTTTA
>JAFGTX010000136.1 GCA_016938815.1 Clostridia bacterium
CGTAATGGCTTGTTCCTGATTTTTCAGTTGCCCCTGCAAGAGGTCTACTGCCAACAGATTGTTGTCATAAAGGATTTGGATAGCCCGGCCCATGATTTTATATTCATCCAAAGCGCGATCCGCAAGGCCCGTTTTGGAATAGGCGGTCATCATCACCCCTATTTTGAGCGGCAAGGAGGGATACTGACGCAAGGAGTCACTGAGGGTAATCAAATTACGGTCCATATTCTCACGGTCTTCCTTTAGGTAATAAAAGTAGAGCCCTAAGGCGTAATCCCCCCGCTCGACAGGCGAACACAAACCGATTTGCATTTCATTTTTTATGATATCCGGACATAAACCTCGTCGTAATAGTTGAATCAGAGTTTGTCCCAAATCTGCGATAACACTGTAAGAATCCATCTATTCACCACCTAATATATTTTCTACCCTAGCGCCCGTTTCCGCACTGTACATGATGAATACCTCATCATCCATGATGTAAAACTGTCTATAATACGTTTCTATGAAGTCCATCGGTACATAGGTTTTATCCTCAACCAAATACACCAAATTGTCTATGGTTTTAGCAATGTCATTCACAAGGATATTCTTGGTTCCCGTGTAAAGTTCAATATGTTGACCCTCGTAATCGATGACCGCCATCTGTTGATCCTGATACCAGTCAACACGACCACCAAATGCCTCAAACAAGGTACGGGTCGGTACATAATACACGCCATCCCTTTCCAATACCGGATTGAAAAGCGGTACGTTATATGTCTCTACAATGACTTGAAGCGCCGATACCATGGATTCTTTGATATCCGCACTGAAGGCTTGTTCTCTGGTCTCGATCACTTTCAAATCGTCCTGTGCGTATTTTTGTCCATCTAGTTGTCTTAACTGTTTGATGAAAGCCGCTTTCTCTGCTTCCAGCTTCACGTCTCCACGATAATTGTCACTGCTCAGCAGCTGCCTTCTTAAAAGAATGTCGATGATCAGCCGCTGTTTTTCCAAGTTCTGATAAAGGTTCAGCTTTTCTTGATACAAGGCCAGCTTCGTCGCCTGATTGGCGTCGTCGTCAGTCCCTGAGCCGCCACCATCAGTTCCCAAGTCGCTTCCGTCCATATTCGACAGTGCCTCTAAAGCCGCCTTGGCATCTGTTACGCCAGCAAGCACCTGACCGTAAGATGCCGATTGTGCCAACAGTTTATCCAGTGCCGCTGTGCCACCTTTATCCATGCCTGCGGTTACCGCCTCCGTATCTACGACATCACCGATAGCATCCATCAATAGGCTGGCAGTCTGGTAACGCCCTTGAGCAATCAGGGCTTTGTATTTACCCTTGAAAGCATCGTCCACTTGTGCGTCCAAATCCGCCAAATAAGTGTCTGACAACAAATCAGAGACCTTGTCCTTTGCCGCATCGTAAGCATCTGTCGCTTCTTCCAGACTAAAGACATCTTCCCGTCCGATGGCACTGACCAAACCGTCAAAAGCACCCTTTAGATCATCAATCCGGGCTTGATCAAGGGCCGACATCATGGAAGAAAGCCCCATCAAAGTCGCTTTTCCATCATCCGATAGACCTTCTTCGGAGAGACTTTGATCCATCAGTGCCTTATAATCATCAGACATATTGCCCTGTAAGGCGTTGATATCTTCTTCCAATGCGTCCAGCGCACTTTCTATCGCATCCACCATATCCAAATCACCGTCATCTACCGCCTGAAGGTAGTCCTCTTTGAGATTTTTCATGGTGTCCTTTAACTCTTCCAGTTCTGATTTTTTCGCTTGAATCTCAGGATCTTGATTGGCATTCATCGCAGCCAACTCGTCTTCCAGTGCCTGAATAGCATCCATCAAGACCTTATTGTAATCGTAATAATAATCATCGTTGGCTTTCAAATAACCGTCGGCCTTGGTGAGACCGTCCAAAACGACTTTAAGTGCCTGACTTTTCTCGCCGTCGCTATCCAGACGCTTCACGGTATAGTCCTTGATGGAAACCGCATCATCTACAAGCCCTTTCAGTGTAGCGATATCCGCTTCCATGACACTTTTTAGGACCAACGCCGTTGCACCACTGGATTTGGCGTCCTTATATGCCTTGGTATCCGTTTGAGCCGCCGTGGTTTGAATACGTGCCATGACAATGTCTCGCCCTTCTCCCAATACGCTTAATTCCGATGGGATATCGATCAATTTGTCCGCATAGATACGGTCTACACTTAGTATTTTCGCCAATATCGGTAGAGTTTTATCCGACTGTTTGCCGATGACCATTTGATAGATATCATCGATATAGTCCTGTTTCAGTTCATAAAGTACCGTCCCTGCCGAATCGCCGCCTAGTTCGCCTTCCAGTTCTCCAACTTTTTTTTCTATCTTGTTGACCGCCTCCCAGAGTGCATTGATACTGTCTTTTGCAGTATTGGGATTCATTTTTCCGGCAATCGTTTCAACGCGAGCACGCTCCATATTGTAGCAGTCGATGTCGTACTCTGTCTGAAGCTGAGACTTGATCGATACCGCCACTTGAACCGCTTCATCTGCAGCCTTGATGTCATTCTTCAAATAATTGATATACTGAGTGAAAATGTCCATCTTATGTTTCAGGGTATCCAGTGCAGCGCCTTCCAGTTGATCAAAAACGTCGTTCAAAAGGTTGTACTCTTTGCGCAGTGCCGATTTCAAGTCATCCTCTGCGTCGTCATCCATATCGTAGTCCATTTTTCGGTTGCCACTGACCACGTCACGCTGAGTGTCTACCCCGAGCAGTTCATCCATCATATTCTTAGGGTCCGATAGGTCGTTGATGTCATCGACAGCGACCAATTTCCCGGTTGAAAACTCTATGGTCGCCCCCTTGGCATTGGTGTAGTGAGTTAAATACAAGGCGTCGATCACACTGTTGTCTACGATTTTGTCCTTGCTGCTGATGACATTCTCGATGGACGTCGCCGAAGTGATATCAAACCAAGTGCCGCTGGCAAGATCAGATTTGAAGTAGATGTTATTCTGCTCCTTGATTTCATCACCGTCCTTGTAGGTCATCGAGGCCTGAGCCTTCTTGACAATTTCCTCATTGATGCCGTCCAGATGGATGGCATGAGTACCGATGATGATGGTCCTATTTTCAAAGTTTGCAGCACTGATGCGCGCGTCACAAAAGGCCACGCTGGATATCAGTGCAAATATACATATGCCAATACAGATAATTTTCTTCATAGCCACCCCGCCTTTATGGATTCACCAGTTGTCCATCGTCCAGCTTCAATCGGAAGGCTTCTTTTCCGTTGAATACCAAACCGATTTCTACCGAATTGACATCTTGCTCGAATGCTGCAATATGAATAAATTGATTGTCTTTTTCTATGAATTCTCCAACGACTTCTCCGTTATAATACACATTGAAATGATCGTAATTAATGCGGTCAATCACCTTGATTCGAATCCCGGTACTGTAAAGTGTCTTGACGAATTCATAACTACCCAGCACCGATTTTGCACCGATTGGAATCTCCAGCGACCCTGTATCAATGATCAAATCTCCGGATTCGCCGTTGCCATCAACTTTTGCCAAACCAACCTGCTTATCCTTATTGTAAAGTTTGACATAGAAGCTGCCTACTTCATCAAAAACAAATGGCAAGTGGGTAATCGTTTCATCTATTTTCACCCGATGCCCTACTTGGACATTGGTATCGGTAAAGAGTTCATAATGGGTGAAGGTATCGCTCGCCGGCAAGGTAATGCCGAAGACGAATTTATAGGCATCGACGGTAGAGGACACATGCCACTGAGGCTGTACGCCACCTGTCTCCTCATCCACCTTAAAGGAATCGCCTGAATCCAGTGCGCTGTCATCCAAACTAGATTTTCCCCTGAATTGATCTATATAGCCGGATGTCGCCAAATTGAAAGAGGCAATCATCTTGTTGTATTCTACAAAGGTTTCGTGCAATGCATCTTGAGACTTGTTGAATCCCAGTTTTGCTGATTCCAGTTCTGAAAACCCGACCAGACCGATCTGATTGTCTCTCAACACCTTTTGATAATCCTTTTCCAGCTGTTCTAGGGACGTTTGTCCATCCTCATAAGCCCTTTCCATATCCTTAAGTGCTGAAAAAGCATCCTTGATCTGTTGTTCATATTCCTTGATGGCGTTCTTTTCTTGGGCGATCTGCTTTTCCTTTGCCAAAACACTTAGGAATAAGGCGTACTTTTCATCTTCAAAATACCGGAGTGCATCATACTCCCCTTGGAACCAGCGTTTCGGAATTCTGATCTTGAAGAAGAGCATGTTGATGGTGTAATACTTTTTCCAAGGCTGGTCGATATTTTTCAGCGCCTGGCTGTACTTGGCATAAAAAGTATCCACGTCGATTTCACTTTTATGAAGTTGGCTGTCCAGTACGGATACTTTGGAACCGAATTCATTTTTATAGATGCTGCTGATTTCACGCACGTCGCGCATGGCTAGGGCCGTATGCTGAGACTCCGAGTACAAGCTAAAATCCTTGCTCTTGCCGTAAGCGACGATGGCATTCAATTGGCTTCGCTGAAGATCGATGGTCGTCAAGGCCGACTCATCGAAATCGTAGCCACTTGTCACGTCGAAACCGACAATGCCACTGAGTTTGTCCTTATTGGCTTCATGCTTGGTAACCGCCGTTTTATAGGCTTCGACTATCTTGTCGTATTCCTTTTGTATGTATTCCAAATCCTTAGGGTCCCCGGTTCCGATGCTTACTTGATGACTGATTTTCGTTACCGTTTCCGACAGATCTTCTTCTTGAGCCTTTAGGGACGTCTTGTTATAGGCGCTGAGCAAGACATCATAATAGGCATATTCTGCCTTATAAGCCGTTTTCAAGGTCTCATAGCCTATTTTTTTCTTTAAAATCGCCATCTCCGATTCGATGGTGGGTATTTTCATAATCAAATCGATTTCCTTAGGTAAACCATGGGTTTCCGGAAATTCGATATTGAACAGCAAACTAAACCGCACGGTAGATTCCTTTTTTCTGATATCCGCAATGGCCTGAATGGCCTGATTGCGGGCAATGTCCTTGGATATCAAATCCATTCTGACACCCTTGATGTCAAAGCTGTTTTTAATAGCCTGGGCCACCGCCTCATCCAGCGTCAGCAGTTGATTTGCCGCAAAACAAGGGATGCTGCCAAACAATAATGCACTTATTAACACGATACTTATGATTTTTCTAGCCCTCTGCATGTCTGATCCCTTCCTAAATAATAATCGCCACAATAACACCATGCTGGTCTGCCAAAACCACCAAGGTATTGACATCGGTATACACATCGTAAGCGTCTAAGCTGTCTCTATCGACAGAAAGTCTTCCCAATAAAAAGATCATATCCTCTGTGTTGAAATACTCTGATTCCGCTTCCTTCAAGACCACCCTGTGCCCCTCAATCATGTTGCCAACAAATAAATTGTCACAGCCGTCTCCATCACCTGTAATCATGATTTTCTTCGTTGCAATCACGGGTGAGTCTAGAGTCGCGTAATCACAGGCAACCATCATATGGATGCTGTCGTACACCGTTACAAAGGATGTTTCGAAAAGATAGGCATCGTCCTCCGTGCCGAAAGCGTCCCGTAAAACATTGATGTCTTCTCCCTTATATCTCAAATAATCAAACTGACCATCTTTGAATGCGCCTGTATAGACGGGTTTGGAATGTTCATCGTAAAGTATGCCTTCACCGCTAAAAACGCCCATCTGGAACGCACCTTCGTAACGCAAGCGATTGATATAGTTGTAGGTCAGCGCACCTGTTCCTTCGAATTGACCATTTTTGAATGAGCCCTTATAAGCAATGGTACCATCATCAAAGTATAGAATGCCTTCACCATCATATCGGCCATCCTTGAAGGTCCCCTCATAAAGCAGGTAGTCCGGTGTGTAGAGTTTACCATCGCCTTCCATCAGACCCATGGAAAACGTACCGACATAGTGATTACCATCCTCAAAATAGTAGATCCCTTCACCATCGTATAGGTTATTTTTAAAGGCGCCCTCATAGCGTATGGTCCTAGATGTGGCATCATATTCTACACCATCACCATCGTATAGGCCATTTTGAAAGTTACCCGCGTAGACGAGGCCTCCTCCGGCGTAAACTTCACCATAACCATTGATCTGACCATTATCCAGCACGCCTTTGAATATCATTGTATCCTCTTTATCGACAATTCGTGCACGCCCGCTAAAATCGCTGAGTTTATAGGAAGTAGTATGCAACTTGGCTTCCCAAAGCCTTCCCTCTGCAAAGGGTAAGATATAAAAATAGATTGCCAGCGGTATCACGAGAATCATCAGAATGACCAATACATAAACGCGTTTTGCCACATAGCGATTGCCCAGTCTTCTATAGTCCCTCCTTGATGATTCCTGCAAAGTGAAAAAAGCCTTCAACCGATTCTCAATCGTCTTCATCACTTTCTTGAGGGATTGCTTGACATTGGTCATCTTTAAAAATTTAGTCCGCAATTTGCGAATGTACTTATTGATTATTCTTGGACCATACCCTAGCACATATTTTATGCTTTTTCCTAAACTGGACATCTCATCACTTCCTAATTTTATGACGATAATTGTGCTTGACACGTACTCAACAGCGTTTTTGAAATTTTATCTTCTGAATCTATTGCAATCACTTTAATAAAACAGTCAATGGCATGTACGTAGTCGCCGCTGTCATAGGCAAAAATGCCTTCCTCAAATACCCTTCTTGTCTGTAATTTTTCTTTTTTTGATTTGGCACTTTCGTACTCTAAATACTCAAAAACCTGGGTATCCATAATTTCTGATCTACCGACACGGCGTAAGTTGGTCATCTGGTATTCCAAGGCGGTCACAGCGCTATCGGTTATCAGATACCTACAGTTCAAGGCTTCTGCTCGATTTGCCATAGTCTCGAAAAGGCCGCTGGACGGGCTATAGAACATAGGAACCAACATCTGATTGTCACCTACAACGCTGTAGCGCACTTGTCGATTGTCCATCAGCACCATATAATCTTCAGTCACCTCTTTCAAAAGGTCCACATATTGATCCAGCATCGCCAAAGCTTTACCACTGTCTTCAAAGAGAATTTTGATGCCCTCTGACGTATTTTCAAGTAAGATGCCACCATTATTAACAGTCAGCCTCAGTAGTTTCGGAAACTGTTCATTTAAAAGATTGTAAGTGCTTTCACTCATAATCGATTTGTATTTGATGTAAATCAAATGACCCCTAATCTCGACTTCTTCACCATCTTTAATGTGCATTAAGTCATCCCTACACAACAGCTGTTCGATCGCTTTGGGTACAAATCGCGAATAAGCTGCATTGACAGCATAGACCTTGTTCATATTACGTTTGATGTTCGTAACCATTTTGTTGATATTGCTGGCAAAAACACCAAACTCGTCACCGCTGGTCACCTTGAGATTAACCTCCAGATCCCCCTTGCCGATACGCTCTACAGCATCGGTCATGATTTTTAGATTATTCAACAATTTATTAATGACGATGACGATTGAAATCATGGCAATAATCAGGGTCGCTACCGCCAATTTTATAAAGGATGCCTGAACGGTTTCTGTATCCGCCAAGAATTTTCTATAGGCTGAACCGACTTCGAAGACGCCGATGATTTTATCGTCTTCTACAATAGGGATAACGACCTGCATCCAAGATGTGCCACTATCGTCTTTGACGATGCCATTATAGACGCTGCCATCCTTAACCACCTTGTAATAATCTTCATAATACCGATGCAAACGTTCATAACCCATCATGTCATAATTGATACCTCTGAAAAGAGAGCCGTCTTCCAGCATGTAAGTATCAAAGTATAGTGTATCGTCGAATCCTGTAATCCCATCGGATTCAAAACTGATCGCAGGCAAATACCGCATTTGTAAATCGTTGTAGTTGTCCATGCCATACTCTTCCAAAACAGAGACGCTCCGATATTCGTCCAAATCCAAGTTTTTTACTTTTTCAAAGGCAATAGCATTCAACTTTTCAAATTTATTGTCCTCCATGATGTCGATGACATCATCTACGACAATGAAGCCCACAATACTGATGGTGACCAGAAGCATGCCGGATACAATCAGCGACTGCTTAAAAGCAAGCGGCAAACGACCTTTTTTTGCCACAATCCGATCGATCAAGGCGTTAAATCCAGCAAACAAGATCAAGAGTCCAAAGAACATCACAAGAACCAATTTGCCATAAGTGCTGACATAATTCGGCTTAACCTCGACCACGTACGTACTTTGATCATCCATAAACAAGATATCTTCTGGATCACGACTGATCGCGGCAACATTGCCATTTTCATCGACAGCCAGTTTCGTAAAGTCACCGTATTTATAGGATGCATTGACCGCGTCTTCAGCATGCCATTTCATTTGCCAACTTTCATCGACATACTTGTAGAGATTCATATCGTATAGATTGATAAGATATAAATCGCCTTTGCTATCTACGCCTAAATAGTCCGGTACAAAACGCTTAGCGCTTTCAAAAGACTTGCTTATTTCTTGAAAAACGCCGTCTTTATATCGAATAATTTCTCCCCGATAGGTGCTGATGTAAATCAGATTTTTAGAGACCATGACAAAATCTTTGACAAGGGCTGTAGCTTGAGGTTCCGTATAGATCGCGCCGATGACTTCACCTGTTGTCACATCGAGAATCTGACCGGTATATCGGTCCAGCACATAAACTTGACCATCAACACAATCTAGATTGTCATACGTCCTGTCATGGTAGCCATCGTAAGTGATAATCGGTATCTCATCGATCTGATTCATCTGTGAATCGTATACAAATACCAATTCCTCTTTCAGGGAAAGCATGCTGCGACCCTTGCCTACCAATACGTAGACGCGACCATCCTCACCCACCGTAAATTCATTGTACAGATAGAAGTCGCTTCCAGAACGCGCCTTCAATTGTTTCTCAAAAATGACATTGCCCTGGCGGTCCATCTTTATAATTTTACTTTTTGAATTGCTCACTTCATGAACAAGGATAGCGTTGCTTGCTTCGCCTGCATCGGCTAGGGAGGCCATTCTATAGGCGTCACTGTTGGATGCCAGTACCGTCACAGTCGTTATCGTTATTATGAGTGCCAATACTATAAAGCCATAGAGTCTTCTCATTACAAGTCACCTTATTTCATCATCTTTATTCTTTCACCACAACAAATGCAACCGATTCGACATTCTGATTTTCGACGCTTCGTGCAAGCACCTTATAGACACCAATCTGCTTAGGCGCTTCATACAAACCGTTCTCAGCAATTTTTCCGCCTTCTGTATCAACGACCTTCCAGATGACTTCCTGATTCCTTACACCATGCACCACCGCTTTGAACAAAACCGTTTCTTTTGGTTTCAGAACAGCTGAATTCGGTGCAATGGTCAGTGTCGTCGTCGTGTCAATTTCATTGATCGGTTCTACATCTTTTCTTGCAAACCAACTGGCCTTTAATCCCGTTGCCTCTGTGTTTTCCATCAGACGTACATGAATTTTAAAGGTCCCTTTCTCTGGATAGGACAGTACTGCGTACTCAAAATCCGGACATTCCAAAGGGTATTGTTTTCTATCCACTGCGGTCACCTGACCACTGATGTATACTTTTTCATGATTGACCAGAGACTCAAAATTTACGTCTATATTGACGGTGCCCATCCCCAGTTCATGGGAGAGTTCCGGCGACGTAAAGCACATGTTACGTTTCGCGCGTAATGAAAAATCTATCGAAATCGTGCCGCAAGCCGTCGCCGGCCCCTCCGTTCTCATCTCCTTGCGTAACTCCGGCTTTGCCTTTTCCTGTGGCAAGCTCGATCTTTCTGCCAGGGGTTCGATCATCCGCTGTTGCGACATCAAGTCCAAATAAGCATTGCTACCGATATCTTGGTCAAATGGCAACGTGATGACTTGATTGATTTGGTAATCGAACCCCTCTTTGTCCACGAAGAGTCGCGCCAAATAAATGGCATCTTCACGTGTAAAACGTCTGTCCGCATCGTTAACCACTTGGTTTCTGTATTGATTCTTCAAGGTGTCTGCATAGGATTGATTGGAGATGTAAATTTCAAAGCTTATATTTTCTTCCAAACCGAAACGTTTGTCATCGATAATGAATTCCAAATCCTCTTTCCTGATGGCGAAGTTCGCTTCCAAATCACCGACATCATCGGCACGAAGTTCAATCTTTTTCATCAATTGGTTGCGCTTGAATAAATTTTGGTCGAATATCAGTTCAATCGATGGGTCTTGATCGACCAACAAGTTGGTTGCCAGATAAGCGCCTCGTATTTTCACGCTTTTTACCTCTTCCAAGTGAACCACTTCAAAGTAAATATCACAGGTTTGTCCCTTTGATAAAAATCTCGGCACAAGGATAGACACCTTGGTCTCCTCCGATGCAAAAATTTCCTGTTTATAGTGACTCATACTCATCTTCGAGCGATTGAATAGTCGGCTGTCATAAGGCAGAATTTGTAGTGCATAAGACTCCGATATGACATCTGAATGCTGGTTATCGTAAGCACCGACGGTTGCTTCAAAAATTTCGTCGCGTTCAAAATATTGGATACTTAGGAGCAGATCCTGTTCTTCACCCGTTTCATGGTAGCCGTCAATGCTTTCCAATTTCGTGACGATTGGTGTCTCTATGATAATTTCACGGCCCTCGCTATCCAGCGCAAGTCCCGGCTCAATGCAGATGTTCTCCTTATCCAGTTGAACCACTCTCAGTCCAGTTACCACACCATTTCCAAACAGTGCTTTATTGATCAGTCGGCGTTTGTCATTGTGGTATTGCTGTTCTAATTCAAAATCCTTTTCAGTTAATAGTTTGCCTTTATAATAGGCGTTTCGATTAAATGACTTTATCCCTTTCATCGTAAAAACCCTTTCGTCTATAGTTTCATTGGTATTTGACTAGTGTCAGAAGAAATTTCAACCGGCGTTTCTATTTCCTCTACATCAAAAATGACTTTATATCGTGTTTTTGCAGGGACAAATGCATCCATGATCCTGACGTAACATTTTTTCTGTTCTTGGGAGATTTTCCTGCAATCAAAAATTTGTATCGTAAAATGATATCGATCATTGCAATAATCTTTTTCCAAACGTTCCAGCGTATTCTTATCCCTCACACCGCTGAAAATTTTATAGCTTTCAACAAGACGACACTCTTTATTCAATAGGAGCTTGGTCAAACGCTGGATGCCTAGTGACGTGCCCTTCAATTTCATAATGTCATCAAAGGCGGCCAGAAGATGTCGTGCCTGATTTTTCTCCAATACACCGATCTCCTGAAAGTTGATGAAATCAATCAAGTGTTTCAAATCATCATTGGTCGCCGTTTGAGGGTCGAACTCCAAATGTTTGTTGTCGATACGCTCCTCGATCGCCATATACAAATCCTGAAATATGCTGACGAATCTGAAGAAAAAATCTTGGGTATCGATATTCTTGCTGTATATGGCCGGAAAATAGCGGATAAAGGAGTCCACCGGGAACTCTATCTTGATATCCTCAATAACTGCCAGCTGCCGCGTATTGGACTTGAAGGCCACCACAAACCATAAATAGCGCCCTTTCAGTCGATTCAAAAGACCGCGGTCAAAATGAATCTCAACCACGCGGCGGTCTTCGCTTAAGAAAATCATCTTTTCTTCCAAGCTGTAAGCGGTATCGTAGAGGACATCACCCAACAAGCTGTTGGAAGCACAAACGCTCACCTTCAGAAAAACGTCTTCCGGCTGATCCAGATTTAAGGTGATTTTGCTCCACCATGTATCCAAGGTCAGCGAATCCACCGGCGGTGAGATGTAGGTCGCCAGCTTAAAGGGCGTTTCCTGAACCAAGGCCCCTGTCGCATCAACGCTACACTGGTCAAAAAATCCAGAGGCGTAGTCACTTTCTTTATTGAAAACAATAAATTTATTTTGCAAAGCCATTATCTGTCACCGCTTTCACTTACCATTTTTTTATTGTGACGGCCGTTGTAATCACCTTATAGGATGCCATGTAATCCAGTAGATTCTCTTCATAGAATTTGAACCAGAACTTTTGATATTTTCCGGCATCCACCGAAATCTCGACTTGAATATGGTTCTCTTCCGGAGAAGTTACTTTAACATCCCCTATCTTTAATCCCGGGAATTGCCGCACCAATTTCTCGTAGTCTTCAAGAGTCACCAGAGATTCTCCAAATACAGAACGGTTCATGCTCTGACCTTTAAGGGTTTCCAAGTCGATGGCCCTTTTCCCTGCTTTCGCCAGATACAAATCTGAATCCCCGCCGTAAAAACTACCTTGATCAAAGGAGGATAAGGCTAAGTCCGTCAACAAAATGTTATCTTTTCCAATTGCAGGCACCCGGCCATGATAGCCATCGCCAAATTCTATGGCGCCCGTCGTTGGGTTCAACGTATAGCATCGGTCGTATTTTGAGCATTGACTTAAATCCTTACTCTTCGACCAACGCTGCCACTGCCCCTTCTCCTCGATCATCAATTCAAATGCTTCATAGAGCAAATCTTTGTATTCCAGAGTGATTTTTTGTTCCGAAGCACCTGTACCACTGCCGATAATATGATAATTCTGAAGTCGCTTGTCATAAGCACAGATCAGAAGTTCTATAGGTTTCTCTCCTTGTTGATCGCGGTACGTCTTAATCAGCGCCTCATTCAATTGAAGCCTTAGCGCCTCATGGGTTAGAACCGTCACAACTTGGTCATCCGGTACAAATACATAACCCTCTGATGACTTGATCATGACCCTGAAGAAGCTGTCTTCGACCCGACCATGATGAATGGTCACTGCCTTTTCATCACCACCTAACACAAAGTGCCAGCTTTTCGCAAGTGTGTCCCGTTGAACCCAACGCACCGGGTTGGTATAGAGTCTTTTTATTCGTGGTGCTTCCTCGTATCTACAACTGCTACCCTCACAATAAATGTAATAGTTTTCATCCTCTAAGGGACCACCTTGCTGCAAATGCTCTAGTCCGTCCAGTTCAACAATGCCGCTAAAGAGGAGCCCCTGGGTTTCATCAGAGATCACGGTCAATGGCACGCGCGCCACATGACCCGAGGATGCCTCCTTTTGCACCGCGAACCAAGTCAATGTTGCCACCGGATAGGACAGCTTTTGAATATAAGTATTCAAAGGATTTCTACCTGTCATATCCATCTCGAAAAAGAGCTTCAACCTACCAGTTGTCGGCCTTGAGGTCAAACCTACATAAAAGGCGCCTTGATGACTGACCACCGACCCGAAAGGCAGCATATTTCTATCTTCTCTTAATGGAAAATCACATACGGTATGAATTTCTCCGGACGCCAGTGTCACGATATTGGCCACTTCAGAGTCTGCAACGACACCGCCATCTGCCACCTCGATGGTCACGCCATTGTACTGTCTTTTGAAGCCTTCTTGAAGGGTCTGATGCTGTCCGTAGACCTCTTTGGAAACATATTGCGCTGGCTCACCATGCTGACACTCTTGACCGATGAATTTCAAAATTCTCTCAAGGGATTTGTAACTGATTTGTTCCATATATACCTGTTGAAAATCTTTCAATACGGAAAACACTTCCAAAAAAGTGATGCCCGGATCCGCTTCAGATTCTGTTTGCCACTCACTTGAATTTTGCAAAGCAATCTTTTTAGCCAGTTTGAAAATTTCATCATAATCTCTTTTGAATAAGGGCCTTGCTTCCAGCATTCCTATCACCTATCCATCTTCAAAATAATGTTATGTTTGGCAGACCTTGAAAAATAATACATTTTTTCTTCTTCCGACAAACTGTTTAGATTAATCTGACGACCGTTCTCCACACTATAGTAATCCACAATCATACTTTCGATTCGATTTACCTCATCCTGAGCCTCCAAGCCACTATAGAGGTCGTCATAGCTTGGTATAA
>JAFGTX010000137.1 GCA_016938815.1 Clostridia bacterium
GCCAACATGACAGACCCAGTCCCCACGATAGAAAACATCAAGAGTCGCACGTTGCTCAAGGTATAAAGCGCCGGCTGATAGATGCTGCAAAAAAGCAGTATCGGCAATAAAATCCAGTAAACAAATTTATTGATGCCCGCCACTTCGTCCTTGCCCAAAATCCCAGTTGCCTTTGCGCCATAGCCGATGGACATGGTGAAGAGTAGCGGAAAAGTCGTTTTTAATGCAACTATGAGTATTTCCATGTTTATGCCTCACGCTACTTCTTATACCACGCATACATCATCGTACGCGTCAACGATTTTTCATAGGGATGAACCTCAGGCATTTCAGCACGGGTTAACCATGAGCCTTCTTTCAGTTCCGATGTATCTAGGGTGATGGTCTCATCACCATCCAGTTCTGCAAAAAATCCAGTGAGCAAGCCACCGGTAATGCCCCACGGCTGACTGTCGTAGTAGCGAATGTTCTTCACTCTGATGCCCACTTCTTCAAAAACTTCCCTACGCACAGCATCTTCAAGGGTTTCTCCAATTTCAACAAAACCGGCAATCAATGCATAGCGGTCGTAATTGCGGTCAGCATATTTCGTAAACAGCATTTTGTCGCCATTTTCTACCGCGACAATGACCACAGGACTGATTTGAGGATACTTCATCAAGCCACAGCTCGGGCAGGCCATCACCCGTTCATGATCTTTCATGGCCATGGGTTGCCCACATTTGCCGCAGTACCGATTGCTTTGATACCAATCGTAAAGATGCCCCGCCGTATAGGCGATATGTCCGATGACATTATCCGCCATATCAAAAAGTGTACGTCGATCCCTTCTGTCAAAGCCTTCTGTCAGCAAATGACTCTTTGTCCCTAAGTATAGATAATAAGGCGTTTCATCTATGGCAAATAAGTACATAAACTCATCCGCATCACTTCCGATGATTGTCTCTACATCGGAAAGACTGGGATATAAGTCGTTTTCTTCATTTTCGTCAATCACAAACTGCATGTCATCAACCACAATCACCTTGCTGTCTCGATCGATCGGGGACTTTCTATAGGTGATGTCCATCTGTTTTGGTGCTATATCTTGTATCATTTTATCATCTCCAATTGGTCTGCCATGACTGTAATTATTTGCGCTTTTTATTGCTTCCCTTTTTATTATTACTACGTTTTTCCATACCACACAATACTTTCTTGATAATATCACTGTCACGATGTTGACTTTGATGAACGAACCCATCCAACAAAATCGAATTAAGCTCTGCACCTATCATCAGTACGATACCAGTAAAATAAAGCCAAACCATTAAAATTACCACCGCCGCCAAGGAACCGTAGATAATGGAATATCGTCCAAAGTTGGAGACAAAATAAGAAAAGCCATAAGACATCAACATCCAGAAGACGATGGCAAAGGTCGCTCCCTTCCATACATCTTTGAACCTTAGTTTCTTAGTAGGCAAGATCAAGTACATCAACAAAATATCCAGTACCATGACGCCGACAATAAAGAACCACCGGACGTAGGAAAAGATGCTAATGAATTCCGCGGACATTGGAATAAAATAACTGACCAAGGACAAAAATTCCTTACCCATAATGGATAGAATCGCCAAGACGACGGTCATCACCATGAAGGCAAAGGTATAGAGTATGCCAATCAGCTTCGCTTTAAAAAAACCACGGTAGCATTCCACACGATAAGCGACGTTCAGTGCACGTATCAGTGCTTCGACGCCTCTTGACGCCGTATACAGTGTCACAATCGCCGCCACAGGAATATAACCCGTCTCATCAAATAGAACGATATCCTTTATGTACTCCGAAATGACCACCGCTGAATCCAAGGGCAAAATACCATTGAGTACTTGAAGCACCATATCCGGGTCCAGAGAAAAACGTCCAAATATCGACAACAGGAAAATCAGAAAAGGAAAAAGTGACAACAACAAAAAAAATGCCAATTGAGCACTCAATGCCGTAATCTGATGTTCTCTGTATCTATAACGCAATTCCCAAAGTAAATTACTACAAAAGGATAAATTAAACATAGTATTCCCCCAGTGTTTTTATTATACCACTTGAAAGGCCATTTATTAAAAGTGTATTAAAAGAACTGTCTTAGATTTGTATTGCACGCTTTTAAGGGGTATCATATCAATATGAGCAACAATTATCTAAGGAGGAATGAACATGGCAGGAAAATTATCGAAATCCATGCTGCTGATTATTGTTCTTGCACTATTGGCGCTTGCCGGCATGAACAGTTTCTTTTTCCTCGAAAACTCTGAACAAGCGGTTATTCAGCGTTTTGGAGAAAAAGTCGCAGTCATTGACAAATCGGGTATGAATTTCAAACTACCATTTGTTGATAAAGTTTATATCATCAACACAAAGGAAATTCGAAGTGTACAATACGGCTACCGTCCGGACAATACACCGACACCAACTAGCGTACCAACTTATGTGGATTATCAAGATGAACAAATCGTATTAACAAAAGGCTCTTACCTCGTGAACATCGGCGCAATCATTCAATACCGTATTACGGATGCTGCTGATTATATCTACAATGTTGACGATCAAAGTGGTACCCTACGCCTTGCTTTTGAAAGTGTTCTAAGAAGAAACATGCAAAATAAGGATTTGGAAGATGCCTTGATCAACAAGGATTCCATTGCGGTTGAAATCCTACCTGAGTTAACTCAGAAGGTAAACAGCTATGGCCTCGGTATCACCATTGTAGAAGTTAAATTTACGGATGTATTGCTCCCTGAAAAAGTTCAATTTGCTTATGACGACGTCAATATCGCAGAAAACGAGAAAGACGAATTTGTAAGTAAGGCAGCAAAATACACCAATGAAAAATTGCCAGCTGCAAGAGCGGAAGCTTACCAACGCATCCAATCCGCAGAAGCTTATAAAGCGGAAAAAATCGCTCAGGCCCGTGGTGACGTAGAAAACTTCTTACAGGTTTACGAAAAGTATAAAGTATCACAAGATGTTACAAAAACAAGATTGTATATTGAAACTATGGAACAAATTCTCCAAAATTCAACGCAAAAGTACATTCTTGATATGGATGGCAGCGGTACGGTTAAATACTTGCCTCTGAATCCAGAAGTCATGAAAGGGGGACAATAAGATGCAATTCAATAATCAAAACCCCAATGGTCAAAATTTCAACGATTTTCAAGAAAAGACAAGGCAACGTGCCGAAGACATTGCAAAAAACGCAAAAAAAGCCGCTAAACGTGGCATAGCCGCACTAATTATACTCTTTGTACTAATCGGTGCCAGCAGTTTCTTCTACATCGTTGCAGAAGACGAAGTCGCTACTGTCAAACAACTGGGCGAAACCAAAAAAGTCATCGTCGATGTGGACAATGACACAGCGGCTAGTCAAAGTCAACTTGATCCTAAATTCGCTAATATCGAAATCGTACGCGATAAGGGTCTCTTCTTCAAGATTCCTTTCATCACAACGGTTGAAAAAGATACCAGCAAGTTGATTACCTATATCTCAAACTCTGCGCAAATCAATACAAAAGACAAGATCAAATACCAAATCTCGATGTTTGCACAATGGGAAATTTCTCATCCAGGTCTTTACAGATCATCACTTGGCAACGTTCAAAGAGCCAATGCCAATATCGATGAAGTAGCCTATGCCGTTGTTATCGAGAAAATCAATGGATTGACAAGCAGAGAATTCTTAACAGACAAAGAAGCCCTTTATACAGCACTTGACGGCGCCCTTGTAGAGCTTAATGAAAAAATGGCCCCTAAAGGGATCGTCTTAAAGGACATCGAAGTTTACAGAACTATTTTACCAGATTCAAACATCGAATCGACTTATAAGAAAATGGTGGCAGAACGTGGTGCCATCGCTCAGAAAAAACGTTCTGAAGGTCAAGAGCTCTATCAAAATACGGTAGCTGACACTGACAGAAAAGTGGCTGAAACTATTGCTGAATCGATTGAGACTTCTGAAAAAATCATCGGTGAAGCGGATGCATCTGCTCTTGAAATCTATGCAGAAGCCTTCAGTAAGGACCCTGAATTCTACGAATACTGGAGAACGCTCAAGTCTTATGAGAAGACCATCAATTCAGATACGGTCATCTACATGGATAAGAACAACGATTACTTGAAATATTTTAGAGGTAATTAGTCCATCCAACTCATAATTTTGATATAGAAAATCCAACCGAATCATCCGGTTGGATTTTTTTAGGTCTGTCTTATGAACCCTTAGTTATTTGCCTTTAAAGTTTCATATACATTCTTTATTTTTTCTATATGTGCTGTCAATTCTTGAAGGCTAAGGACTGCTTGTCCAACTTTGTCATCACCTTTCACCAGTTTGTTCTTATTAAAGAGTCCTTTAATTTCTTCATAACGCTGGTGCTCGTCTTCTGTTAGACAGTCATTGATTTCCTTCCACTTCAGCATATTGGATTCTGCACCGTTTGTAAGGGTTTGACAATCATTTTCATAACTGCCCACCACTTGTTTGAAGAGTTCTTCCTCATTCATCACGGAAACGACACGCTCGGCAATTTTGTTCATATTACGGTAGGATCCCTGTAATTTAAATGCAGGTTCCATACGATACTCTTCAGCTTGTGCCGCTGAAGCAATATAAGCCATATTGACCTTTAAAACGATATCTCTAACCTTACTTAGTTTATGAAGAACCTCAATGTATTCGTTGAGTTCATCTGAACTATAGTTTCCTTCCAGCTCTACCGATTCGCGATCCGCACCGGATGCCATTGCCACTAAGCCATAGATATCAGAAGGATTTCGATTGGTCAATTTTGATAGCACCGGATTCGAAGTTAAGCAGTTTTCAATATAACTCAGCTTAAAAGCCTCTTCATTCTCCCGCAACATATCCCCTAGGTTATAAACGTCAGCACGGTTGGCCAACATATCCGGAATTTTAAATTTCTCACCACTCTCCGTATATGGATTCCCTGCCATAACGACTGCAATTTTCTTGCCGCGAAGGTCAAAGGTTTGTCCAACACCATCATAGACCCCTTCAATTTTACGCTGTCCATCACATAAGGAAATGAATTTCTGTAAAAATTCAGGATGACAATGTTGAATATCATCGACATAGAGCATGATGTTATTGCCCATTTTAAGCGCTATGTTCAACTTTCGAAGCTCTTCTTTGGCACTGGAATGACCTGCTTTTTCAGGATCCAGAGAGGTTATCTCATTGCCTAATGATGGACCGTTCACCTTTACCATAATAAAGCCCAGTCTATTGGCCACATACTCCATTAAGGTTGTTTTACCATAGCCCGGCGGAGATACAAGGAGCAATAACCCCATAAGGTCTGTTCTCTTGTCATTTCCAACTACGCCCATTTGTTTGGCTAGGTTATCACCAATCAATGGCAGGTAGACTTTATCAATCAGCTTATTTCTTACAAAAGAAGTAAGGACGGTTGGTCTAAAGTCATCTAGGCGCAATGCCTCTTTGAAAGATTTAATGAGATCTGATTTAAGCGCCTGATAAGCCATATAGTCTGGTACAGTATTTTCAGTGAAGTGCTTCATCTTTTGCATGAATGCCGTATAGTGAAGGGTATAATTCCCGTTATCCACTTGCCCATGGTTTCCAACAAGCCCCTCGATAGTGAGCTTGGTACCCGACTGGATGACGTTATCCAACTTGGCATCTTTCTCGATTAACAAAACGATGACTTCATCCAAAACCCCGGCAATATCTGACGCCTCTAAAATGATTGGGCTATTTTCTTCTTGCTGTGCTTGCCAGTAGGCAAAAACCCATTCTTTCGCCAAGTAAAACTGACCTTCCAAATCCTTTTCACTCGCTTTCAATGAGTTTTCAAAGGTTTCCAGTGCTTTCACATCTCGAAGATAAGCCATAAAACCGTCATAGACTTGCTTGGCCAGCATGCTGATTACAAAAGTATCACCTGTCATCAACTCTTTACACAAATAGTCTGCAGCTTCAGGGATGCTGTCTGCCGAATAAAAAGGCAATTCATCATAGGCCGTTTCAAATTGCTCGATGATTAAAGGCAAATAGTTTTCGATGCGTGGTGGCGTCGCAAAAAAACCGCTGATTTTTGCCAACTCTGAGAGTCGGGCTGCCATTTGCTCTTTCGTCGTCTTATCCACTAAACGATTCCAAAACAGACGTGCCATAGCACGTACTTCACTTCTATAAATCAGCAAATCGACTGTATGGAAGAGTTCTAGTAAGCCTCGCAAAATTTTTGAACCGTCTTCGTCGTGAACACCTTTGGTATAGCCCTCTTGGTAACGCTTTTCCATATAGGCTCTAACGGTTTCCTTAAGTTGACTTTCCGACATATCATAAAGGGCTCCTCGATCATAACCCTTCCCATCTGCCATCTCAAAAATAGAATAGGCCAGATATTCACCACGATAAACCTTACTATTTTCCGAAATGATGCTTTGATCAAATACATGACGATACTGCTCGATTTTAGGTTCCTGCACGCGATCCCAAAAATCCGTACCTGTTATGTGATAGTATAAGTGTTGATCCTTCTGAACAATGGACAAATCAATGGTCTTTCTATTCACAGAGAAATGGTGTTGTCCGAATTTAATGACATCCTTACCCTGTAAATAGAGTTCCTGACGATCTTTCAACTGACGAATGGTATTCTCTTTTAAGGCTTTTAACTTTGAACTTAATTCATCGGCTTTGACCGTATCGCCCAAAGCCCGCAACTCCGAGGTAATATCACGCACTTTTTCTGCCATGATGTCGGTTGCCAGATAGCCATTGATCTTTTCGACAGAATCAAATCCTGCCACGCGATTTTCAATACCGCTGATAATCCTTGTTGCAGAGTCAAACAATGTCACTAATTTCTTATTCAACTTATCCAAGAGAGTCTGTTTGCGTGTCTCAAAGGTACTGTAAATTTCCTCACGCTTTTCGCCTAGCTGCGTCAAGTACTCATCAAACTCAGAAAATTTGCCCTCGAGCTCTTGAATCTGTACCATCACCTTATTTAGGTAGCTATCGCACTTTTCTTCGGTATCCGCAACTTCTAGATAATTTACAACCGCTTGTCCCAGTAGGCGCATTTGTGCACTAAACTGAATCGCCATCTCGCTTTTATTGAAGCTTTCAATTTTCGTTTTCAGCTTTGCCTTGGCATTGTTAATTTGAGAAAACAGTGCTGAAATCTTTTCGATGATTTCGGTCGAAACCGTTGGATCATCTATCTTAAAGTTGCTGACAATGTCCATCAAAAGCTCTAAATCCAATGATGTCTTGTTCATTTTTTCTGCCAGTTCTTGACCTTCTTGGGATTTTGAAACGTCATCAATCCCCTCCTGTAAGGTCTCTACCGCTTCTTCATAGGGTTTTAAGCCATCAGGACCAATTAAAAACTGAATGCATTGATTTGAAAAGATATCATTTTGTTCTTTAACGCTTGTGTCAAGGGATTCAACCAGTTCTAAGTCCACATACATGAGGTCTCTTAAGGACGCTATTTTTCCACGCAGACTACGGATGTCGCCGAGCACCTCAACGTATTCATAAACATTCTCAAAGCTGCCATATGCCAGTTTCTTTAGCAGCACCTCTGTCTCTTCTTCTGTTTCAGTGACTTGCTTAATGGTCGCATTTTTTATTCTCGTCACCTTTTCGAATTCGCCAATGGCAAAAGTTGCCGTTTCTTTTACTTCTTTTAGCACATCCGATAGGCCAAATGCCTCCTCTTTACCAATCCAAAAGTAAGCATCCAATATACCTTGGGTCTCTTTTACGATATCCATGTAGACGCTGGCATAACTTTCACCCTTTTGAATCATCTTGCTTACACCACGACAAGCGGCAATACAAGTCACCACATCTTTGTTGCCGATTTTATAAAGCGCGGAATCATTATTGCCCTCTAACTGATAGTCTTTGCCGACATAAGGCGTTTGCCAAACTTGCAGGGCGTGATTTTTCCGTGGTTCGTCTTCATGACGAAAAACAACCATTTCTCCATTATTGAAATGAGAATACCCGCTACATACAATAGGCGTATCAATGGTTTGTTCGATTACATTGTAAGAATAAATCAGGTAGGTACCGCTATCCATGTTATAGAAAATGTACTGATAATCTTCACCATTGGAAGATGCGATCAATTCATCGAATACCGGCTGTTCTACAGGCACTTCGAAAATTTTATACTCGCCATTTTGAAGATAGTAGCCTTGAGGGAAAATCAATCCGTGTCCACCTGGCAGCAACTTGCAAGTATGGGCTATAGAATCAATCCTTAAAACGTTTTTCAGTTTATTGTTGAAGACAAAGTAACGGTAGTCCTTTTCCTTGTAAGGCAATATTTTAAGAATGATTAACTGACCTAAATCCACATATGAAATTTCGGCATCATCCAAGTTTTGATCAGGGTCTTCAACGTCCTCTGAATAAATTCCTTTGCCTGTTTCCGTATTGTCTTCCACCTTAATAGTCAGGTCCCCGCCAATTGTTTCAACAAAAACCTTATCCAAAATGGAGACATGAGGGTGAAGTCCCGTCCGCTGGTTATCGCGGGTCGCTTTGACAAAATCAAGTTCATTGCCTAGATTAAACTTCACTTCATGGTCACTTCTATTGTCGACGTATTTTAGATGATTTTCTTCAATCTGCCATTTGAAGACTTTGATGTCCATGACATTGTCACTGGTTTGAAAAATCATATAGAAATACGGCCCTAAGATGCTAAATTTTGCAAAGAAGGTGTTTTTGTAGTATCGGTATAGATCATCAAAGTCTTTTAGGAATTGTTGATCCTCGATAAATCCTAAAGATTCTTCTGTAAAACTACCTTCTACATAACGGTATACCGCAAAAACATCTTTCAAGGCCACTTTTTGTTTCAAACCTATATGAACGTTGTATCCAAATAGGAAAAAGTCCCCTACCGGTGCCATATCTCGTGGAATACAATTGTTCTCCGTCAGAATCCGTTCACTGGATAGAAGTTTGCTTTCTATGGCGCCGAAAACTTCTTTTCTAACCGCATTCAGTTGTTCCGCTCTGGCAATCAAGTCGTCTCCCTGCTTTTGAAGACGACTTTTTATTACTTCATAGGTTCCATTATTCATGTTATTCTCCAAACGTTGAACCCACTAATTTTGCTGGTAAATCCGCCACGCCTGCTTTATTCACTGTATCTAATAATTTCCCTAACATGGTACGGTCACCGCCACTTGCAGAGGACATCATCTTCGTAATGGCGCCTGAAATCGTTAAGTGCATTAGGTCTTCTGACGATAAGTTGAATCTACCTACTAGTGTTTGCAATTGCTTTTGGAAATAGTCCGCATCACCTGTAATCAACGTTTCCTTAATATCCGTCATGACATCACTGTTGCCGACAAATCTATCCACTGCCTTACCTTGCGTGATCGAACCAATGATCTTATCAAAGAACATCGTCTCACCACCGACGATATCAATTTTTGCTGTTTTAAGCGCTTCTTGGATAACAGCGGCTTGAGCGTCTGCAATATCTTTTTGAATGGCAATTTTAGCAAGTTCAATATCTTTTTCTTTTGCCAATTCCAACTTGAACTCTTCATGGTCTCTGCCCACTTCGTCCAGTAACTTCATGCTATTCGCCTTTTCTTTGATACCTTCTGCTTCTGAAAGATACTTACGTTTAAGGATATCCGCTTCAACGATACCATCTTTTTCTTTTACTTCTACCTTCGCTGTTTGTCCTTTTGCTTCTGCCATTGCTTTTGATTCGATAACCTTTGCGTCGGCAATACCTTCAGCAGAACGATCAATTACTTTAGCATCTGCCAGTACCTTAATGGCTTCCGCCTCTTTTTGAGAAGCTTTAAGTTTTGCATCCGCGTCAATGATTGTTTTTTCAGCTTCTTTTTCGGCCGCTAATTTTGCCGCCTCAGCCGCTTTTACTTCTCTTACTTTTCTTGTTTCCGCATCTTCTTCCGCTTTCTTAATCGCTACGTTTTTCACACGATCCGCTTCAGCAAATGCACGGGTATCTTTGATTTTTTCTTCTTCTGCTACTGTATCTTTTTCAACAGCGACTCTTTCGCGAATCACCACTTGGACATTTTTCTTTTCAACTTCAACTTGCTTTTCTTTATCGATGGTTGCTAAATCGACCAACTTGTCTTTTTCTGTTCTCTCTAACAAACGTTTACGTTCAACACGTTCTATCTCAACCGCTTCCGTACTTTCTTTTGATTTGGCTGCAATGATGATTTGACGTTGCTTGTTTTCTTCTGCTACGCCAATTTCCTCTTCTGTTTTTACACGAGCGATTTCTGCTTTATAGCGCTCTTCTTGAGCAACTTTTTCGGCTTCTGCATTTTCTCTGGAGTTGATTACTGAAATTTCACGTCGTTGCTTGGCCTCTGCTTCTGCCTGTTGCTTTTCAAGTTCTAAAATCGCCTCTTTGGCAGCAACGTCCTGATTCTTGATTGTCTTTTCCTTTTCACGCTGAATTTCATTGGCTAAAATCATTTGCTTGGCGGTCAATTCAGTGATCTTCTTAATACCTTCCGCATCCAAGATATTGTCCGCATTCAACACATTAATATCTGTTTGTTCCAAATAATCGATTGCCGCATCGTCAAGAACATAACCGTTCAGGTCGGTTCCGATAATCTGAAGAATTTCGTGTTTAAAACTTTCTCTGTCTGTGTAAAGTTCCACAAAATCAAATTTTTTACCTACTGTTTTTAAGGCTTCCGAGAACTTCGCATCGAAAAATGCCATCAGCGTTTCTGGATCAGAAGCTTTTTGACAACCTAAGGATTGAGCTACCTTTAGAACATCTTCTTGGGTTTGATTAACACGTACAAAGAAGGCAACACGTATGTCAGCCCTTAAATTATCCTGACAAATCAGACCATCCTTGCCCTCTCTAGCAATTTCAACCCTCTTTACCGAAATATCCATGATTTCAAAACGGTGTAAAATCGGTATAACGAACATGCCACCAAAACTTACAATTTGTCCACCAACCCCATTACGGATGATAACTTTTGATTGCTCAACTTTTTTATAGAATCTCGCGAATAGAGCTAACGCCCCCATAATTGTAATTAAAACTACGCCTATTGTTACCAGTGTCATTTGTGATATAAATCCCATTAAATCCTGCCTCCATCAATAATTGTTTTATAATTTTCTTATGTAATACACTTCTTTTTCTTGATCTTTTTCCAAAACGAATGCCACTTCATTTTTCTCAAAAGAATCGTCTTCACATTTTGTTTTTACATTGATTACGATTGACGTATCACCCGCTTCAATAATGGCTTGACCGATTTGGTCTCCTTCCAAATTACTTTTCAAGGTGCAGGTTTTGTTCAGCACCCTACACGCCACATTATTTTTTGATTTCTGTTCAAAGACATGTGTTCTCAAGAATTTGATTTGGCCCTTTGCAGTTAGAAGACTCAGCGCAAATGCCGGTATAAGCAAAACACCTGCCATTTTTCCACCTGCTGCAATCGGCAAAAAATACATAAGCATCGTCAGTAGCCAAAAGGTCAAAGCCAACATGCTGAGCACCAAGGTCATCGGCACTTGTCCAATGTTCATAAATACTGCCAGTGCATTCAGCAATCCACTGCTTTCAAGGCCCTCTGTTTCAACCTCAATATCTAAGTCAAAAAAGTCAAAGTCAAATAAGCCTAAACTTGCAAGCACCCAATAGCCTTGTGTCAAAATCAATAAACTTGTTGGAATAATATTTACGCCTTGAAATGCAAATTTTATGAGTTCCGTTTTGTTCCCCCCCATTCATTTGTATTGTTTTTTATCAAACAACCGTCTATCCGATAACTGCCTCCAATTATAAAAAAATGTTGTTTTATCAGACAATTACTATTATAACAAAATTAGGGAACGTAGATTATTAACAAACTCTTAAAACGCAGAAAAAATCACAAC
>JAFGTX010000138.1 GCA_016938815.1 Clostridia bacterium
CATATCATATCACCATCACAAGTGATATGTGCTAAATCATTGCCTTGAATCCCAACACTGACAAAAAGGTTGCCCTTTGTTTCCACTGTAGCTGCTTCAATGATACCGTTAACCTCTAAGTCACCGATACAGTTCACCGAGTAACCGGAAGTGATATTGCCATTGATAACCACCTTACCAGTGAACTCTATGTTTCCGGTTTTAACACCCACATCGCCGTCAATGTTCAAAACTTGAATGACCTCTATTTTATCACCGCTAAATTGAACCGTTCCATCGACCATTGAAATCAATTTCAACTCATCCTGAGAAAGTTCAACATTTTTACCAAATTTAAAGTTCGTAATTTTCCCTGGGCGTGCTTTAATAATCTTCCCCGTCACTGTTGTGCCATTTTTACCTACTGTAGGCATGGTTCGTTCAGCAAGAATATCCCCCTTGGCAATACGCTGTACAAAGTTCATATGTTTAAAGTCAACCTTGCCATTTTCCAGCAAAGTCGGTTTTATTTCCTCATCTTGTCGGACAAAAAAATCCACCACGCCATCTTGTCCATTTTCATGGCGAATACCTTTCGCCACAAGAAGCCCTAAACAGCCGTTTGGTTCCTGAACAATACGGCCAATCATTTCATAATCCAATCCAAAAATGACATTACGCTCCTTTAAAAGCGCAACAATTTCTTCTTGTGACGGTTTATACGTTTTAGAATGCATGTCGAGTGTCAAATATGCTTCGTAATAGTCACTGGAAATAGAGACTTTATAATCGTATTTTCTTTCTTTATCTTCTGCTGATACCTTCTTTTCTTCTGACATAGGCCCCTCCTAAAACGATTTAATTTTTACTCTCAATTTTGCAATCGCTTTGGAATGCAATTGAGAAATACGCGACTCAGAAATATCCATAACGCTAGCAATCTCTTTATAGGTAAGTTCTTCATAATAATATAAAGAAATGACCAGTCTTTCCTTTTCTGGCAGCTTATCAATTTCTTCTCTTAGGATATTCTCCGTTTCTTTGAGATCTAGGGAAGCTTGTGGATCCATATCTACGTCGTCTGAACGAATGTCCATCGTGCCCGTTTCGTTAACCGTATCCTCCAAAGAAAGCACAGCTAAGTTAGACACTTCATTGAGGGTTTGATATAATTCCTCCATCGAAATGCCAAGTTCCGCGGCTAATAGTTCATCCGTCAACTGATCTCCATACATGCTTTGTAATTTTTCTAGAGCACCTTCGACTTTTTTATATTTTTGTCGCGTACTTCTAGGTATCCAATCCAGGGATCGTATCTGATCGACTATGGCCCCCCTAATGCGTATATTCGCATATGTTTCAAACTTAACATTTTTCTCGATATCAAATTTTACTATTGCATCAATTAGACCGATAATGCCGTAGCTTACCAAATCATCATATTCTACGTTATGGTTGTAATTCGCATACAATCTTCCCGCTATGATCTTCACAAGTTCAACATATTCTACAATCAGTTGTTCTTTTGCTACTCGGTCGTTTGTTTCCTTATAAGTCTTCCATAAACTTGATATAGACATAACAACGTTACCTTTCGTAGAAATTTATACTTCCTTGGTACCGTGTCCAATTGTTTTGATCAGCAGCTTGCCAGTTTCAGCATAGAACTCAATCGTTCGTCCGTAATTGCCACCTGTCTCGTCTGCTTGTATAGGAATACGGTTAGTCCTAAGTATTTCCCTTACAGCTTCTGCATTACGTTCTCCAATGCGCATCGTATCGTTCCCGCTCGAAAACGAGAACATTTGGGCACCGCCAGCGATTTTACCAATCAACCGACGTCTATTGGCGCCTAAATCTTCCATCTTGGCTAACAGATCTTCTATGCCTGTGTCTGCAAACTTGGCGATATTTGAATTGTTTTTTATCGCTTTGCTAGAAGGCAACATAATGTGTGCCAAACCAGATACTTTAGTTACCGGATCATAAAGACATATCCCTATACACGACCCAAGTCCTAAAGTTGAAAGTACATTTGGCGCATTTGTTACCTTCAAATCAGCCATTCCAACTTTAATCATTGTACTCATAGTGTAACCCCTAAACTATTTAGTAATTTTTCATAGGAATCGATTTCTGGAATCAGGAAAAAGTATCCTTGAACAGATTTCGCTATATCTTCTTCAATAAACTGGTTTTCGATGATTAAAATAGTATCACCCATCAAACCAAATTGGATTGCCGGCACACTTAAAATTGCGCCTGCCATATCTATTGCCAACGACGGTACTGATATATGGATGTTTAAGTTCGTAAGGCCTGATAATGAAGAAATATAGGAACCGGACAAGATATTACCAATTTCCTGTAACGCAGAAAAAGTGAATTCGTCAAAAGTATTGTCATCCCTTGGCATCAAAAGGTTTACCAAGTTCAAAGCGGATTGGATATTTAGGACGAACATAATGCTGCCCTCAATATCACCATCCAGCTTGAAGAATATACCACAGACTTCTTTTTCAGCGCCACCAAGCAATTCCGGTACCTCAGGTAAATCCATAACATTTACCTTCGGTACATTCATATCAACTTTCTTATTAATCATTTTTGCGAGTGCTGTTGCCGCATTTCCTGCTCCAATATTACCTACTTCTCTTAGTACATCTATAATTATATCATTAAATTCAGCAATGTTCTTTTTCATTTCTACACTCC
>JAFGTX010000015.1 GCA_016938815.1 Clostridia bacterium
GAAATGAGGGATACTATGAAAATGACAAAAAGTGAGATGACGCAGGAGAAGATTTTAAATACAGCGGCAGCTGTCTTTGTGAAAGAGGGCTATTCGGCTTCTCGAACGTTGGAGATTGCCAAGAGTGCAGAAGTCTCTGAGGCCACGGTTTTCAAATATTATAAATCCAAACAAGGCCTACTGGACGCTATCGTAGACCGTTTTGTAAAAAAAATCACAAAGCGTTTGATTATAGAACCGTTACTTGATATCTTCGAAATGCATAAGAATGATTCACCGGAAGTGTTGATGAAGGCCGTGTTTTTAAACCGTATCGAGTTGATGGAAACTTACAAGAACTATGCCATCGTCACCTTTACAGAGTCCAGATTCCATGACCATATTCAGCGGACCCTCAAGGAACAGATTGCACCAGAGATTATGACCATGAGTGAGATGATGGTGCAGCACTATAAGGCGAAGGGAATCATTAAAGAAGATACGGATTCATGGTTGCTGGTACGCTCGATGATGGCCAGTGTCGTAGGCATGATGGTATCACGGGAATTTTTAGGTGTTGAAAGTCGTGGCGGTTCTATGGAAAAAGAATTGGAAGCGATTATAGCAATGATCCTTAACGGCGTTAAAACTGAAGGCTATAAATAAAAAGAGGTGTAGGACAATGAAGAAAGCAAAGATGAAAATCATACCATTTATAATCATTTTGGCAGGTGTATGCCTTTATTTCTATCAAACGCAGCAGGTAGCCGATACGGCGATGAAGTATACCGGTAACGTAGAGGGCAAGGAAATAAATTTAACAACAGAGGTCGCTGGTGAAATTACGGGTGTTCAGGTTGTAGAAGGTGAAAACATTTCCAAAGGGGATTTGCTTTTTAGCGTGGATGTATCGGATTACGATATTCAGCTGCAGCAACTGAAATTGCAGCAGGAAATAGCGACCCTCAATTATGACCTGCTTCTGGATGGTGCATCTCAGGAGGACATTGACCTAGCGACATCCAACATGAACAGTGTCAGTAAGCAGCTTTCAGGTGCGGAGCGCAGTTATGAATATGCACAGGACAATTACGACGACTTGAAAGTGCTATATGCCAGTGGTGCGGTTTCAAAAACGGAGCTCAACCAGTCTAAGCTGGCTGC
>JAFGTX010000016.1 GCA_016938815.1 Clostridia bacterium
CTCCAAGTTAAATTTATTGAAGTAGACCTTTTGTAATCAAAAAAACATCACCCACTCCGGTGAACTTCTACAATACCAACAGAAGGCACTTCAAACAAAGCCATAATAATTAAGAATGAATAATGTTACCCAAATAATCATAAAATTTTACTATAAATCTTCCGGAAATCCTCCCCCTTTTCCTTACATTTTAATCTGATTTCAACAAAAGTCAATATTTTTTTTATGGTTCTAAACGCTCTAAAATGAACGCAGAAGAGCAGCGCGCCATTAATGTAATAACACACTGCCCTAATCGCTTGCGCAACTATATCGCGCTAAAATCACTTATCGTTTTACAAATTCAATAAAGGCATCCAATGCCAGTGGTTTACTGTAGTAATAACCCTGTATATAGTCGCAACCAATCGTCCTCAAAAAGGCTACTTGTTCCTCTGACTCAGCACCTTCGACCAGAACACTTTTATGCAGCTGTTGTGACATATCGACTAGAATTTTGATAAGGGTTCCATCATCCGAGTCTGGATAATTTTTAATAAAGCTGCGATCAATCTTGATTTTATCCACCGGCAACGCATTCAAATAAGATAAAGACGAATAACCAGTACCGAAATCGTCAATCGCCACGCTCATACCGCTTTCTTGAATGGCACTTAACGTACGGATATGCTTAAGATCATCTTTCAAAAGCATGCTTTCCGTAATTTCCATCTCCAGCTGGCTATAGGCTATCTCATTACGATTGATGATCTCGAAAAGCCTATCTAAGAAAGTACTCTCCATCATCTGAATAGCCGACAAGTTCACCGCACACTTCAGTCGAGCAGAAGTTTCCGTGCACTGCTGGTTCATATAGGCTAAGTCCTTACACACTCGATCTACCACCCAATCTCCAATATCGATAATGAAATTGTTCCTTTCGGCAACAGGGATAAATACGCTTGGCGATACAGAACCTAACACCTTGCTTTCCCAGCGAATCAAAGCCTCCATGCCCACGATTCTACCACTTTGAATATCGACTTGCGGCTGGTAAACAAGGTGGAATTCATCCTCCAAAATCGCCTTTCTCAAATAACCCTCAATTTCATTTTCACGATTCAGCGCTTCAATCATTTTATCGTTGAAGAAAGCAATTTCCTGTCCCTTATTTCTGCCTGTCCACTCCAGGGCGATCATGGAATTCAAAAGCAAACGCCTTAAATCCGTCGTATCTTGAGGCCAGTAGGAAATGCCGACCCGTGTCTTGAAGAAAATATCCGTGCCGTTGATTTCAATCACTCTGGTCATTTCCTTGTGAATTCTTTTGACAAAGTCCTCTGGCGCCTCTTCAATGTGCTTGAGGTTGATGATGATCGCGAATAGATTCCTACCGGTTTGCGCAACGAAATCGTCTTCGCCAAGCTGTGGTTTGATAAGGTCTAGGAACACATCTGAACTTTTCTCCTTCAACCCATCGAAGGCAGAAGCCAATTGGTTGTAGTTTTCGATGGCAATGTATAAAATCATAAAGTTGAAATCATCATGAGTAATACTTTGGCCCAGCAGCTCCAACATCAGTTCCTCATTAGGAAGTACCAGTTGACCCTCTCTGTAACCCAAAGTTTCATTAGTATCCGAAGGACTACCATTTAGCGACAGGTCTGAAAAGATACCAATATAGCGATCGACCTCCCGACTGCCTTTATTTTTTACTGCGATGATTCTCAAACGCTTCGGATAAATCAGACCGTCCTTTTTTCGATCCCAAAGCATCCCCTGCCAATAACCGAATTCATTAATGTCATGCCACATGTTTTCATAAAAGCCTCGGCTATGCTTACCCGATTTAAAGCGACTAGGCTTCAAACCAATCACTTCATCCGCCCGATAGCCCGTATAGGATTCATAGGCCTCATTGACGTAGGTGATGTGCGTTTCTTTGTCGGTAATGATTACCGCTTCACTTGAAGCTTCTGCAATCTTCATGGCGATATTCAGCTGTGCGTCCTTCTTAATCAGTCGATCGTAAAGATGCGCGCTTACAAAAGATAATAGCGCAATGATTGTAAAAACCGCCAAGTTCCTTGCTGCGGTGACTTCACGCCATAGACTGCCCAAAGTGAACATATCCGCTGTATTGATCTCATGGACTAAAATCCACTGATCTAAATATTGAACGTGGCTTGCCCTTGTCAGGTTCAAAACATCATGATAGGTGTACAGTCGATCCTGGGTCTCTACATATCCAGAAGCATGGACACTGATTTCTTCCCATATCGCTTGATTGTCGAATTTCAAAATTTCGTATCCTGGCTTCATGAAAGAAAAATTCAAAGTTTCATCTGGATGGACGATATACTGCCCATCTTTATTCAAAATATAAAATTGCTCCGTACGGACACCACCATGATTTTCACGCTGATGCATCATGTCCAGAAAATAATCCGCCTTATAATTGATGATTAAAATACCTCGACGAACATTCTGAGCATCAAAAACCGGCGTTGCAAACCTTAACATCGGCTTGTCAGGAATCTCGATTTCATTGTTTTCCACGTTCAAGTCCATCGGCGAGACATAGATTTCATTTGCCGACAATGTCATGGTTTCGATAAAATAGGATCGATCCCGTTTATCCCCTAAATCCGCACTAGAGATAATGTGAACTGATTCATCGTTATCCACGCGAACCACTTCTTGCCCTGACACATCGATATAACGCAACTGATCATAATCAGATTTATTGGCCATGATTCTCGCGAACAGCGCCACCAGATCCTCGCGATTAGAAGTTGTCATGGCATTAAGGTAATTATTCAACTCATTAGAATCTCTAATCACCTTTAAATTTTCTATGATTTCAGATATATATCTTTCAACAAGGACCGATGTGTTATAATCCTTCAATTCATTTTCACTGATTGTCTGAGCAACCGCATACTGTTTGTCCCGCCACAGATTGTTGGCCAAGATTCCCGTCCAAATCAAAGCCATGGGTATCGCAATTACTAAAAACAACCTGATCACTCTTCTATTCATCATCCGTCAGCACATCCTTCTATCCGGTTATATTTATCCGTAATGTTAAATACATCATAACACATTTGATATATAACCAAAATAACCGCATCTCTACCAGATGCGGTTATAAAAAAATATATGTTGTTAAATGAACTCAGTTTGAATCAATAATCGATCGCTATGACATTTGTTCCGCCAAAGCCTGATAACCTTCTATCCGGTACTGATCGAATTCCGCTTCGATCTCACGATAGATATTGGCCTCTTCCTTTAAAAGTTCATGAGCGGTTTCAATATCGACTGCCTTGAACCGGATACAATTGCCTGCTTTTAACTGAGCGACCTTCCAAAGATCCGAAGTAATGACATGCGCGATTTTTGTATAACCGCCCGTCGTTTGACAGTCAGAGAGCATGATGATGGGATTGCCATGCCCCGGAATCTGCACAGCACCTCGAATGATACCGTCTGAAATAATGTCCGCCGAGGAAACATGAGCGACTTTCTCACCTTCCAGTCTATAACCCATCCGATCTGACTCACCGGAAACCGTGTAGACATTTCCGAAGAAATCTGCAATGCCTTTCCGTGTGAAGCAATCCTCCTGTGGCCCTAAAATAACATGGAGCGTCACTTGTTCCTCATAGGTCGGAATCTTCGATACACGTACAAAACGTCCCGCCAGATCCATCGGCACAAAAGTCGAAGCACCAATGGCAATTTCATCGCCCTTCTTGAGTATCCTGCCTTCAAAACCGCCTAAGCCGCCACGGACATAGGTCGCTTTACTTTTGAGCACGGTTGGCACATCGAAACCGCCAGCCACTGCCAGATAGCATCTAAAGCCATTTTGTGCCGCTCCAAAACTCAACGTATCACCCGGATGCATCACCAAAGTACGCCACATCTTTAGACTTTCTTCTCCATTACGCTTAGGCATCATGTCGCCGCCCGTGATGCTGATTACCGCTTTTTCAGTAAACTGGTAAACACCGCCCAAAGCGGTCTGTTCTATCACCGTCGCTTCCGCTGCGTTGCCGACCAGCAAATTCGCCACTCGGTGGGCATAGTCATCCATGCTGCCAGCCACAGGCATACCATACTGTTGATAGGATTTTCGTCCTAAATCCTGTATTGTCGAGTACATGCCCGGATTAACCACCTTTAATTTTGTCATGCTATGCCTCCCCCTTTGTCAGCACCGTCTCGGGCACATAAGTGCCCTTCTCTACATCCGCAGCGATTGCCGCGTAAACTTTGAGACCGACAGGCTTGAATCGGATATAGGCGCCCGCCTCTAAAAGTATGGGATTGGGCTTATCCCTATCAAATAGTTTAAGTGGTGTTCTTCCGATGATTTGCCAGCCACCAGGACTGTCAATGGGATAAATACCCGTTTGAGCACCTGCAATACCTACGGAACCTGCGTCTATTTTTGTCCGGGGTTTCTCTAGTCTCGGCGTCTCTATGCGGGCATCCATACCACCTAGATACGGAAATCCCGGCGTAAATCCCAGCATATAAATTCTATAGTCTCTGGATGTATGAATCTGAATGACCTCTTCTTCACTAATGCCGTTATGTTTTGCCACCGTACCAAGATCCGGTCCGTATGCCTCGCCATAATAAACCGGTATGATGTAAACCTTTGACGATTGGCTGGTCACGTCCTCCATGCAGTCCATCGCCTTGACAATGCCTGTTTCCAGCTCCTTATAAGGCAACATGAGGGGATTATATTGAATCAATAGGGCACGGTAGGTTGGAATCATTTCACCCATTCCCTTAATAGCAGCTTGCTCCAAGGCAATTTTCAGTTGAATGACCTGTTGATTCACACACTCTGAAATAATGTTTTCAAATTCGACCGTCACGCCACAATCGCCAGCATGTTTTATTGTGTAGTCTCGTTTCATAATTTGCTCCTAATGAATTAACATTTGCATTTTAGAAAGCGACATCACACCTGCATAACCTGCAATTAAAACAATTAACAAGCCGAGTACCAACATCCAAGTCGGATGTTTGTAGTCGCCTACGATGTCTTTTCGCTTTGCCGCCAAAAGAATGACACCAATCGTAATCGGTAAAATCAAACCGTTTAACGAACCTGCAAGAATCAATAATTTGGCTGGTTTTCCGAGAATCGTCATAATGGTTGCTGATGCCACGATAAAACCGATAATCCAGTGTCTTTCGTGTTTATTGATAGAAGGGTGCAAGGTCTTCAAGAAAGATACAGATGTATAAGCGGCACCAATAACTGATGTTAAACCCGCCGCCAACAATACAAGGCCGAAGAATTTATAGCCAACCATGCCTGCGCCATGTTGGAAGGCTGATGCCGCAGGATTCGAAGGATCAAGCTGAACGCCCTTTACCACCACGCCTAAAATGGCGAGGAATAAAAGCACACGCATGATGGAAGCAATCACGATGCCCATAACCGCACCTTTATTGATTTCCTTGATGTTTTCTTCACCAGTGATACCTGCATCGATTAAACGGTGACCACCTGCAAATGTGATATAACCTCCTACGGTACCTCCTAGAAGCGTAATGGTAGGGAATACCAATGATCCTGGATTTTCAGGTGCAAAGGTTCTAAAAATCGCTTCACCAATTGGCGGTTTCGTTACAAAAGCCATATAACCCACGATCAAAATCATCATCATACCCAAAGCCTTAGTCACCTTGTCAATGACCGGACCTGCGTCTTTGTTCAAGAAAATGCCTAGACCGATCAAACCACTGATAATCACGCATATCTTGATATCCATGCCAGTCAGTACATTTAATCCAAGGGCCGCACCACCTACGTTACCAATGTTGAAAGCCAAACCACCAAGCGCCACTAGAATCGCTACAAAATGACCTAAGCCCGGCACGATTTTATTCGCGATATCCTGACCACGCATACCTGATACGCCTATGATACGCCATACGTTCACCTGTGCACCAACGTCCAAAAGCACAGAAACAATGATGACAAAGGCAAAACTCGCTGCAAATTGTTGTGTAAATGTTGCCGTTTGAGTCAAGAATCCCGGTCCAATAGCCGATGTCGCCATAATGAAAGCCGCTCCAAACAATGCACTTGCATGACTGCTCTTACCTTTTTTCTTTTTCTCTTCCTCTACGATTAACCTTTCTTCAGACATTACATTTCCCCCTTAAAAATTTTATTTCAACGCGCCAATTTCAATCTTTTCTGCCTCTAGACGCCGATGAATCAATTCTACAAATTCCAGTGCCTTTTCATTATCACCATGAACGCATATAGACTCTGCTTCTATGGCAATGGTTTCTCCAGTAATCGCCGTTACCGTACCATCCTTGATCATCTGCACCACCTGCGATACCGCTTGTTCCTTATCGTGAATGACTGCACCTTCTTGACTCCTTGGTACAAGACTGCCATCACGCTGATAAGCTCTGTCTGCAAATACTTCGCTTGCTGTCTTTAATCCCATCGCCTTACCGCTTTCCAACAACTGGCTACCCGACAAACCCATCAAGATAAGACTTGGGTCTACCTCATAAATCGCTTCCGCGATAGCATCCGCCATGGCCTTGTCTTTTGCTGCCATATTGTACATGGCACCATGGGGTTTCACATGCTGCAATCTGCCACCCTCTGAAGTGACAAAGGCATTCAGGGCGCCAATTTGGTACTTCACATAATTCTTGAGTTCCTTGGGACTGACTGCCATGACACGACGACCAAAACCCATCAGGTCCGGAAAGCCAGGGTGACATCCAATGCCAACATTACTTTCTATAGCCTTTTTAACCGTATCTGCCATCACATTGGCATCACCGGCATGCCAACCGCATGCGATATTCACCGAACTGACCAATCGGATAATGGCATCGTCCATACCGATTTTGTAGCTGCCAAAGCTTTCTCCTAAATCACTGTTTAAATCTATCCGCATTTATTCCACCTCCACTTATTTATAAGAGCAAAAATAATGCCAACTCATTGGACCGCTATTTTTTGCTAATGACGCCGATTTGTGCATAAAAACAAAAAATAAAATGAGCGATTTCACTCACTTTTGAGTAAAATCGCTCACACAGTCTCTATTCTTTATCCAAACGCCGCTTTAATGCGAATCGACTGATATTCAGCAGTTCTGCCGCCCTTGATTGATTGCCGTTAGCCACTTTCAGCGCCACATCAATACATTCGTTCTCAATCTCAGAAAGTATTTCAACCAAATCGATTTCCTGGCCTCGTTCTAGATCAGAGAGGACGTCTGTCAGGGTACTGCTTGTAGATGTCGGATGCTGGTAGATCGGAAAGTCTATCGCGTGAATCCACTCACCGTCATTGACGATGCATGCACGCTCTATCAGATTCTTGAGTTCTCTGACATTACCCGGCCAAGCATAGGTCGCCATCAAGCCCTGCGCCTCATCTGAAAACCCTTTGAAGGACTTTTTGAATTTCACATTGAATTCTTCAAGGAATTTTTTTGCCAGCAATTGAATGTCCCCCGGTCGCTGCCTCAAGGGCATAAGCATAATAGGTACGACGTTCAGTCGGTAATAGAAATCCGCTCTAAAGACGCCTTCGTTCACCATGCGCAATAAGTCTCGATTGGTCGCCGCAATGATGCGCACATCGATGGGGATTTCCTGGGTCCCCCCTACGCGTTTGATCTTTCGGTCTTCCAATACCCTGAGTAATTTAGCCTGTTCCGTTAGTGGAATCTCACCGACCTCATCCAGAAAAATCGTACCTCCGTCTGCGATTTCAAAGAGTCCTTTTTTCCGCTGTCCTGCACCGGTAAAAGCGTGTTTTTCATGGCCAAAGAGCTCACTTTCAAAGAGGTCCTTTGGGATAGTAGCGCAGTTCAATTTAACCATAGGCATGTCCTGCAGCGGGCTGTTCATGTGAATGAAATCTGCCATTAGCTCCTTGCCAGTTCCCGTTTCACCAGTCACCAACACAGTAATGTCCTTTTGCCGTGCTATGCGGAAGGCTTCGTCCAACAACTGTTTCATGCCGTCATCGCCCGTACTGATATCCAGCTGTCCCTTCTCCTTGGCATCCTCAAAGATCTTAACCCGACGATTCAGCCGATAATGATCAATGGCCCGCTCGACAAGGACTTCTATCTCTTCCAAGTCAAAAGGTTTGACGACATACTCTGACGCACCGAGTTTCATGGCCTGAACCGCGGTCTCTACGTCGCCATAGGCCGTGATAACAATGATCTTGATTTCGTCATCAAGGGCTCTGATCGTATCCATGAACTCTAGACCGTTTCCGTCTTTGAGACGCATATCCAGAAGAATCACCTGTGGCATAAATTCCACGATGCGCGCTTTAGCCTCACTAAGATACGCCACCGTCTCCACTTCATACCCCGCATCCTCCAGCGCTTCCTTCAAAGAAAAACGGATGGATTCTTCATCATCGATTACCATTATGCGATCACTCATTGTGTCTACCTCCCAGTCTGAAATTAAAAGTCACAGTCGTCCCTTTACCTACTCTGCTCTCCAGCATGACCGTACCATCGTTTTGGTGCACCAGCTCATGCACCACCGATAGGCCCAGTCCAGTCCCTTCATGCTTCAAGGTGAAGAAGGGGTCAAATACCTTTTCCAAATCCGCCTGCAAAAGTCCAATGCCATTGTCTATGACCTTGAGTTCTCCCCGCTGGTCATCATCCAAATGCTTACCGTAGATCGTAATCATACCCTCAACGGCTACCGCATCGATGGCATTTTTTATAATGTTCAAAAGCACCTGATGAAAATGATTGGGGTCCATAAAGAAAATAAGCGGCATTTCCTCGTATTGCTGATTGACCTTGATACCCTTCTTGGCAAGGTCACCTTCCAGCAAGAGCAAAACAGACTGGATGCCTTTTGCCACATCGATAGGCTCCGGTTCATGGGTCTTAGGTCTCGAATAGCCCAGCAGATCGGAAATCAACCGGTTGATACGGTCAATTTCCTTAATGGTCCGATTGATGATTTCGCCATTCTTGTCCTCTTGGGTCACTTCCAAGCGCTTTTTCAGGAGCTGCATGGAAGTCCGCATACCGGTTAATGGATTTCTTATCTCATGAGCAACACCGGATGCCAAACGCCCGGCCGTCGCCAAACGATCCAGCCGCTGCATGTGATGCTCGAATTTTTTGCGTTGTGTAACGTCATTGAAACTGCAGATATAGCCCTGGATGCCCTTCTTGTCGTCATGCATGACCGACACGTAATAATCGAGGTAATATCGATCATTGGACTCTTCTTTTACAAACTCGATTTGTTCATAAAGGCCCGCATCCGAAGTAGGCATTTTCTCTATCAAAGCCTGACTGATGGCCTCAACCGATTGTCCTTCGCAATAATAGCCGTCAAAAGTCTCCAATAGTGCGACCGCGTAAGGATTCGATGAAATCTTTTGCCCGTTTTTATCAAAGGTCATGATGCCCTTTTCAATGCTGTTTAAAATATTTTGATTGTAGTTTTTAACCCTAATGAGCTCTTCCATGGAAGTATCCAGCTGATCCCACATCTGGTTAAAGGCCTCATTCAACTGTCCGATTTCATCTCGTCGCTTGAGATCGATGCGATTGCCTGTGCCCGTGCGTATGGAAGAGCAGAAACGCACCAGCTTCTTGATGGGATTGGTGATGTTGGACGAAACAAACACAGTGATTTGAAGCGATAGGGTCAAAAAAATAATTGCGGTCAATATATTGTACTTGTAGGACTCATAGAATATCGAAAGCAAGGCACGTTTGTCATCCATGATGGTCATAGACCATCCTAGTGGCGCATAGTAATAATAGCTGAACAAATAATCGTCATTTTGCAAATGGGCAATCTTCCCATTCATCCCCATCTCCTTGAGCGAAGTGATCTCCAGCTTGTAATCCGCCTTGTTTAAAAGCACTTTACCATTCCACTCCACAATGATTTTGTCATCCATGGTATTCTCTATTTGGCGAATGATTTCCCCGCGATCTTGCGTATTCAAATTGCCATTTTTAAAATCGTAATTAAGGCCACGTTCCAGCTGTTGAACAGCGGCATCCATGTTCCTGTATTGATTCCTGATGATCAGATTATAGTCGTTTCTAAAGGAGGTTGCCAAAGTCACGATTTGAGAAATGAGAAAAAGCGCCACAAATGGAATCAGGATTTTATTTTCAATATTTAACTTCATCATCCGACTCCTCATGAACCGCTACGATCCAAAATACGACGCCTGCCACAATGACACTGGGTAACGCAGGATTGACATCAAAGATAGACTGAGCATGCCATTTGACAAAGATAGAGATGAGCATGGTCAAAAGACCTGCAATCATGCTGAACATCGCACTATTACGCGTCGCTCTCGGCCAAAAAATGCCGCCATATAGTGGCAGAAAGAATACCGCAGAGAACACACCCCAAACATAACCGCCATAAACAATCAAACTCTCAGGTGGTGAAAAAGCCAAAATCAAGGCCATACTGCCTGCAAAAAACACGACCACCCTACTGAGAAGCAAGAGCTTGTCGTCATTCTCCTCCTCCGGTTTCATCATACGATAAATATCGTACACAAAACTGCCTGAAACCACCAGAAGCTGTGAATTGGCCGTTGAAATCGCGGCTGCCATAATGGCCATGAGGATGATTCCACTGACAGTGGATGGAAATTGGGCATTGAATACGTAGGGAAATAGAGCATCCATCGAATCGACATTTTCAACAGATGGCATCAAGACCCGACTGCCGAGGCCTATGAAAGCCAGCGCCACATAGGTAACCGCTAAAATGATAATGGATCTTGCAATCATGCGTTTCGCAGTCTGATCGTCCTTTGCTGCAATGATACGCACCGTATACTGGGGATTGGCAGCAAGTCCAAGACCCCATCCAAAAAAAGCCGATACCAAGCTGAGTAGCGTCATATTCCCGCCTGCCAAAGGCTGCAACAGTGAACCCTTGGGTGTATAATAATCTATGCCGCTGATGGCATAGCCTTCAATCAATTTGGCCTGTGCCATGATGGCGGAGATACCTTGTGTTTTTTCCAAAATGAAGGTAATGGCGACCATGACCCCAACAATGATGATGAAACTATTAAAACCATCGCTCTTTGCAATGGAAAACATGCCTCCAAAGGTTGTATATAACACAAAAACATAGACGATAATAATGGCCACCGGATA
>JAFGTX010000139.1 GCA_016938815.1 Clostridia bacterium
GATGTCCGAGTTGGCTAAGGGGCACGCCTGGAAAGCGTGTAAGGCTGTCATGGCCCCGCGGGTTCGAGTCCCGCTCTCTCCGCCATAAATTTTAATTAACTTTTGCCGTGCTAGATGGGGTGGTAGCGGTACCCTGTAACCTGCAATCCGCTGTAGCAGGATGGAATTCCAAATTTAGGGTAGTCAGTGTATGGTCTGACCTAGGCAAGTGGTGTTGATAATTGGGTCCTACGCAATGAAACCTTGTGAACCTTGTCAGGTCCGGAAGGAAGCAGCAATAAGCGAGTAGTTTTATGTGCCGTGGGCAAGCCTGATTTGAGCTAACGACCTAGGTAACGCGTGTATTTTCTAATCGACATTTGGTGCACGGCTTTATTTATGATGAAAAGTAGTTTCTGACTACTTTTTTTATTTTTTGAAAGTGAAATTGTGAGAATTATTATATAATGGAATAGAATCGAATAATTTTGGGGACTGGGTATGAAAAAGTTATTTATAAAAAATTTCAAAACTAAATTGGCAATTTTTTTGATTATAGCTTCGCTGATTCCGATTGCTGCGCTTGAAGTCATTAGTTTCTATGACGGGGTGCGTTACCAGCAGCACGTTTTTAACCGATTGGAGCACGAAGAAATTGAAGGCCAAATCAAGCTTTTTGACTATTGGATGGCTAATAGTCAAAAAGATATCACTGTCATGGTTGATATGTTTGAGGAATATGTGGCAAGAGATGTGTCTGCGAAAATGCTAGGCGCAGCTCTTGATTTATTATTATTGAGAAATGACAACATCATCAATACCTATTATACCAACGAAGATGGTCTTAATATTGTTTCTGGGGGTCAATCCTATGTCGTAGATGGACGTAACCGGAAATGGTATAAGGATGCGGTTGAAAGGAAATGGGCGATTTCCATGCCTTATGAAGATGCTTTAACCAGTGAGTACGTAATTACCATTTCACATAAGATTCTGAAGGCTGGTGAATTGGAAGGCGTCCTTGGTTTTGATATCCTATTTAATCAAGTCATGGATAAGTA
>JAFGTX010000140.1 GCA_016938815.1 Clostridia bacterium
CTACCACCCATAGGATTGATCATGAAACCCACCAAATCAGAAACCATGCCCACGAGGCCACCCACAAGCGGTCCGAACAAGATACCTGATATGGTAATCGGTAAAGTTCCAAAACCGATTCTCAGTGCCGGCAAGCCTGCTAAGGGTATCATAAAGGAAAAGACCCTTGTAAATACAATACTAAGTGCTGCAAGCAATCCCGCCTTAACTAATACAGATGTACTCATCCATCTGTTCTTTGTAATATTTTCCATCGTTCTCATTGGCCACGTCATTTTACGCGCCACTCCTTTCAAACTTTTTTATAATATACCATATAGACCGTCACCTAAACGTCTAAAACCTCAAGGACGCGATTACAATGCCCACAATACAGGAAATCACCAGCCCATCCAAATAGAAAATCACACACTCAATAAGCCTGCCCCTGGCATTCTCTTTGAACTGATCAAACAGAGCCATCATAGAAGCCCCGTAGAAAATCACCCCAACAAGAAATGCGCCCGTCATCTTATTCATTAAGAAATTCACCATCACCTCACTCTGGAAAACACCGCTGCTATACCGTACGCCATAAACAAGGGCTACTGTAACAACACTCAGGGCTTTCATTAATATGTATGGTCTTAAGTGTGAAGATTGTTCAAATTCTTTTTTTTCTACTCTATAAGTATCCGGTTCAAGCATGTCCTCTTCCGGTTCAATACCGAAGTACCGCTCTGCGCTGTTCTCCTCAGCATCAGCTTTCATCAACGTGCTAATGCCTCTGATAACAACGTAGGGCCCAAGCTGCAACATCACCACAGGTACCAATACCAGTGGAATGAATGCCATGAAATACAATATTGAATCTATCAAAACTGATCCGATCATGTTTGCCTCCCTTTTTGCCTTAACCCTATTATGACATAAGAAGCATTAATATCAAAAATAAAATTATATTTTTTCAAAAAAGGTACCCAAATTCCTACACCACTCCGTATTTTATATTAGATGGATCAATTACATAATTTAAAGGACACTTTTATGGATATACATATAACAGCGTTCTTTAAATAATTAAAGAAAGGATGAATACCATGAAAAAATTGATGACATTGGCTTTAGCTGCCATTCTCGTAGTGAGCCTCATTACCGCACCAACCTTTGCAGCAAAACCGGAAAACCCGGGTAATAGCAACAAGACTGAAAGCAGCAGCAAAGCCGACAAGGAAAAAACCGAAAAGGAAGACAAAGAAGATAAGTCAAACAACGACAACAAAGTGAAGGTCACCATTGAAGACGACACCGTAGAGGTAGACACAGACGATGCCGATGATACAGAAGGCGACGATGAAGAAAAAGTTGTCGTAGAAGATGAAGAAACCACTTCTGACAAAGTTGGCACATTCCTAGAAAAATGGCAAAAACGTTACGAAGAATACAACGGTGAAGATACTGATGAAGACGCAAACGACTCTGGCGATGGCAAAGGCAAGAAACCATTTGATGAGAAATCAACCTTACCATGGGGTCTTGAAAAACGCGATGGCGATTTACCTGCTGGTTTAGCTAAAAAAGAAGAGTTACCATACGGGTTATTAAAAAGAATCGAACCAGACGCTATTCCTAAAGGACAAATCATTGATGAAATCACTGGTGAAGAAATCGATATCGAAACATTGCTTGCTGACTCAGCTGAATTGCTTGATAGCGCAGTAGAAGGCGATGAGCTTGGTCAATACTTCGATGGCAGTATCGAAAAATATGATGCTGCACTTACCACTTACACCAATCTTGTCAACGCTGGCGAATCTACTGAAGAAGAGCTTCAAGCTGCTGCAGAGACATTGAACGATGCTTACAATACTTTTATCATGAGCAGAACAGCCACTCTTGACGAGTTAAAAGACTACAACAGTTTCTTGGATGAAGTTGATGAGATTCTTGATGATGTAGAAATCGGTACTGAAGAAGGTCAAATCACAGCAGAAAATTACGATGCACTCATTGCCTACTTTGATACTTTAGAACCTTTCGACGTCATCACAGACGAAGAAGAAGGTTTAACACCTGACAAAGTTTCCATCGAAGCAATGATCACATTACTGGATAATGCCACAGAGAAATTCGATGAATTAATGGGTTACAACGACGATACTACTGAAGAAAGTGACACAGAAAGCGATACAGAATAAAACTCGACAGAATTGCCCGGAGACGGGCAATTCTTTACATAAGCCTTTAACTCTATGGTAAAATACCGTTAAAGGAGGAGGTTTCATGACACAACATACAATCGAACCACAAGTGCTTATAAAAATGATCGAAACTTGCCAGCAGGGCGATGAGCCTCTACGCAATTATTTAATCAAACAATATCTGCCTTTTATTGTCAAAACAACTTCAGCCCATCTCAAACGTTATGTCGAAATCGAAAATAACGACGAGCTAACCATTGCTATGATTGCCTTTGACGAAGCCATTTCAAAATTCGATCCATTAAAAGGCACCTTTTTCGCATTTGCAGAGCGAGTCATCATCACCCGACTCATCGATTTCCAGAGAACCGGAGACAAAGAACACACCCTCTCATATGACGATCCTGAAAGCGCTATAGCAGAGCACATCTCCGACTCAAACAACTTAGAAAACGAAGTTGTTCAGCAAACGGATATCGAGAACTATGAAGCCTCTCTAAGAAATTTTGGACTCAGTTACGACGACTTGATTGTCGCAACACCTAAACATATAAAAACAAGGCAAACCGCCCTATCCATCGGCAAGCGCAGTTCAGAAGAACCACCCATCGTAGAGAAACTTTATCAAGCCAAGCGTTTACCGATTACCAAGATTGCAACGCGTTTTAAGATTACGGTAAAGATTATCAAACGTTCCAAGGCATTAATCACCTCTGTAATTATCGCTTATGTAGAAAAATTCGAGACCATTACCCAGTGGATTGATAGCGCATTAAAGGATGAGGATCATGTATAAAGGAAAAATTTTAAAATTCACCCACCAATATGCCATCGTGTGTTCCGACTCATTGGCATACGAAAAAATCAAATTAAAACCTCAGATGAAAATCGGTCAAACCATTTACTACTTTGAAGAAGATGTCATTGCACCAAATTCCGAAACCGTCTCTGCGGCATCTGGCTCATCTTCATTCGGACGATTGTTCTTCAAAGCAGTGCCTGTACTGGCTGCACTCTTCATGGTTGCCTTCCTATTCAACCATCAGATTATATTGCCAACAGCACCGGCGGTCTACGCTGTGGTCTCCATAGATATCAACCCATCGGTTTCACTGCAAGTGGATGAAGATGGCGACGTCACTTATGCAGAAGGTAAAAATAATGACGGTAAGGACTTGCTTGCAAGTCTCAACTTAATTGATTTGCCACTTGAACACGCTGTCGAAAGCATCATCCGCGCAGCAGCCGAAAATGGCTATTTGGATAAAAATAAACGCATCTTTATTGCGACTGCCGAATCCGATGATCAGAAAATCATTACCAATATGGTAGAAAGCTTCTTAGCCGATTCCACAACTGACGATCCATACACCGTTTATGTAACCAAGGTTGACTACACACTGTATGAAAAAGCGGAAAAGGAACACGTTTCAGTGGGCCACTACTACATGGATAGCGTGACTGAAGTCGAAGATAACGATTTATTCGATGAAGCCGTCATCGATGACGTAATTCTCGATACGGAAGCACCGATCACCAAGCACACACCAAAAACTGAAACACAAGAGATGAAAAAACAGGAAATTGAAGACAAGCAAGAAGAAAGACAAGACACTCAAGAGCAAAAGAAAGACAATATTGAAATTAAGCAACAAGAAAAGATAGAGACACAAGAACAGAAAAAAGAGAACATTCAAGAGAAGCAAGAAGAGAAACAGGAAAGCGTTGAAGAAAAGCAAAACGAAAAATCAGAAACACGAGAAGAGAAAACAACTACAAAAGAAGAAAAACAAGCCGATAAGAAATCCAAGTCCACCAATAAATAAGGACAATGCCAATGCATTGTCCAAGACTGTAAATATTTTTGTGTAAATAATAACCACAAAAGTAGAAAATATTAGAAATATTGAATGAGTTATCTACTGCACCCTATGATGCAGAATAGATAGCTCATTTATTATTTGATCCCAGTTTCATTGCCTTTGAGACCATTTTTTAGTAGCGTTTTCTGTCGCTAAATATAACGACTTCATAAGCGCTGTATCCGTTGGAAATATAGGCTTTCCTTTGGTCACTTTGCGATACTGTCGGTTTAAGTTTTCGATAATATTCGTCGTATACATAATCCTTCGGATGTTCGAAGAATAGCTGAAAAATGGCGAAATAACAGACCCGTTATCTTTCCATGACTTAATACACTGCGGATACTGAGAACCCCATTTTTCTTCGAATTCTATTAACATTTGATAGACTGCTTCTTCATTCGGTGATTGATAAACAGACTTTAAGTCTTTCATAATCTCTTTGACATGCTTATAACTTACATAACGTGTAGACGAACGAATTTGGTGGATAATACAACGTTGCACAATAGAACTTGGGTATGTTGATTTAATCGCTTGCTCAAAACCTGGTAAACCATCAATACTGAATATCGTCACATCTTGAACGCCACGATTTTTTAGGTCTGTAAGAACTTTTAACCAAAACTTACTTGTTTCATTCTCGCCAATCCAGATTCCTAGTACATCTTTCATCCCGTCATCATTTATGCCAATCACAACATATGCTGCCTTGGAAATAATGCGGTTATTCTGCTTTACTTTATAATGAATAGCGTCTATGAAAACAAAAGGATAGCTAGATTCTAGTGGTCTATTTTACCATTCTTCAATAAGTGGAATAATCTTATCAGTCATCTTTGAAACGCTTTGAGCTGAGAGTGGCATGCCATAAAGATCTTCTATGTGTTCAGAAATATCACGCTGAGACATTCCTTTACCATACATAGAAATCACTTTGTCTTCGATTGCTGATAGATCATTTGCATGCTTAGGAACTATTTGAGGCTCAAAATCACCGTTTCTATCACGAGGGATATCTAATTCAATTTCACCTAAATCTGTACGAACACGCTTTGTTGATTTACCATTGCGATAGTTTTGACTATCACCTTAGCGGCTTTAGCGATCATAACCCAGTTCTTCATCAAGCTCTGCTTCTAGCAGTGTTTCGACTCCTGATTTAAGCATTTCTTTAAGTACACTTTGTAGATCAGCGACATCGGTAATGTTCTTGTCTTCCATTAGTTCTCTGGTTAGTTCTGATAGTTTTGTTTTCTTCTTTGGCATAAAAAAATCCTCCACTCTATAATTAATTTTATAGTATTAACTACTTTCGTGGAAGATTTTATATTTTTACACAGAATTATTTACAGTACCTAGATAGCTCATTTATTATTTCACTTTCTGATCAATCAAATTATAATTTCAGTCATAATCTACATCCATATTATATCCTAATACAAATGAATAATCATTTTCCTCACAAGTGGCTGTAGCCATGATGTCGCAACTGTCCCAATTAATTTCTAACCCAATATCAGAATTTTTTACTGCGCTTCCAGCCGTATAGATTAAATCTCTGTCATCATCATCATCGAACGACCATGTCTGAACATCCCAGTATGATGTGAGTGTTGGTGTAAAACTACCATATGTACACTTTGGTTTTATATTCCCACCTTCCAAATTAAAATATCCTTTCAATTTAACTTTGAAAATTTTATAGCCAGACCAACTTTTATGTGTCCACGTTTTATCAACATCAAACAATCTACGAGTTCCACTTCTTGTAGCACTGTGCATTATTGATTTCGTAGTATCTCTGAGTATTTCTTCATTCAACTCAGCCTCATCAGAAATAATGTGATAACCCATCTCGGTAAAAATGACAGTATTCTTACTATCAATCTCATAAACGTTGCCATTATTAACACTAATTTTACCATTGCGACTACTCAATGAAAAATTTTTAGGTGATGGCTTCTCAATAATTATCGCACTGTTTGCAACCCTCTCGTTTGCAATACTCGTTCTTTTATTGTTTACATTTAAGTAATCATCAATAATTGAATTAATCGAATCTGAGTCAAGCTCACCTTGCTCTCTAAGGATTGTTACTAGCTCCAACTCATCTTTTTTTGTTGGATGCAATTCATTATTACTACTTTGTGCAAATGTAGGGATTGCTCCAACAATCATCCCCATAACTAAAAACAACAAAAACTTTTTTTTCATACACATTACAACTCCCTATATATTCTTTCTAGAATCGTTGATATAACTCAACTCTACATCCTATTAATGTTTTGTAACAATTTGATTAAAGCTCGA
>JAFGTX010000141.1 GCA_016938815.1 Clostridia bacterium
GAGACGATGGGAGAATGAAAATGAAAAAGGGAAAAATAGGCGTTGTAGTGATGACTATGATGATTCTGGGTATGTTAAACTGGTATACCTTTACTTATGATGAGGGCTTGTCCGATGGTGTTTTAGAAGTACAGGCACGTGTTCTTTCGGTGGATAACAGCGATGTGATGACCAACGGGGTCTCCAGTATCGGCTTTCAGTCGGTGGAATTGCAATTATTGAATAAGGGCTATAAAGGAATGGTCATGAGTGCTACCAATCAGCTGAACGGTCAGGTGGATTACGATGAAATCTATGTAGCTGGAGACCGTATCATCGTGGCTTTGCAGCTTAAGCAGGGGCAGATTATAAAGGTGCGTACCGTCGATTTTTATCGTCAGACATGGTTGGCTTGGCTCTTCCTTTTCTTTGTCGTGGTGCTGTTGATCTATGCCAAGATCATAGGTCTGAAAGCCTTGCTTTCATTTGTGCTGAGCCTTTTTGTCCTATGGGAAGTGCTGGTCAAAGGCCTTTTGGCGGGTCAAGAGCCTCTGCTCTTGACTGGGATGACGGTGGTACTGCTTTCGGCAGGGATTATTTTTCTCGTGACCGGTATTTCGAGACGTGGCATGGCGGCTTTTCTAGGGACCCTAGTCGGATTGATGGTGACGTTGCTGTTTACTATTCTTTTTGGTCTCAAGATGCGGTTGCTGGGATTGACGCAGCCCTATGTCCAGACCTTGTTTATCAGTGGATATCATAATTTGAATTTTAGAGAGATTTTCTATTCGGCGATTATTTTAGGTGCAAGTGGTGCTGCGATGGATATTGCAGTGGATATCAGTGCGTCCATACATGAAATTAAGGTACAGAATCCTGATATCGCAACTAAGGTGCTGATCCAATCCGGCTTTAATGTCGGAAGGCAGGTTATTGGAACTATGGCGACGACCTTGTTGCTGGCGTATTCCGGGAGTTATTTGACGCTACTGATGATGTTTGTCGCCAAAGATACCTCTTTGGTGAGGATGCTGAATCTTAAACTGGTGTCGGGAGAGATCATGCGTACCGTCATCGGTAGTATTGGCTTAGTGCTGGTTGCACCTTCTACAGCGCTCTTTGCCGGTGTTCTTGAGAATGTCACATTGACAAAGATTATCGAAAAGGGTGAAGAGCTTGTAGAAATGGAATAGGAGATAAAAAAACGCGTCCTCTAGAATAAAAGGACGCGCTGTTTTTTTGAGTAGCTAATTAAATCTTAAACTTCTGTACTTCTTTCATCAGCAGTTCTGCAACTTGCGTATTGGTTGCTGCCAGTGAAGTGACTTCCTGAACAGAAGCGGTTTGCTCTTCTGTAGAAGCGGAAATTTCTTCGTAAGTCGCTGAGATGGACTCCGTCATTTCTGCCATGGTTTCAGTAGAAGCGACGATCATCATCTTCATTTGGTTAACAGCTTCAGTACTGTTTGTAACACCATCCATTTTCTGAATGAGTGCAGAAAGTGCACTATTGATGTTTTCAAAAGCGCCAGTGACATTAGCTAGTGCTCCGAGTTGCTCTTTTGCAATATCCTTAACGCTGCCAGCTTCTTTAACAGATGCAGCTACTTTATTTTGGATATTGGTGATGATGCCGTTGATTTGCTCTGTAGCATCATTGGTTTCAACAGATAATTTTCTGATTTCATCGGCTACGACTGCAAAGCCTTTTCCGGCTTCGCCAGCACGTGCGGCTTCGATAGAAGCGTTGAGTGCCAGTAAGTTGGTTTGCTCTGAAATGGATTTGATAATATCAATGAAGTTTACCATATCATTGATTGCCGTATTAACCGATAGGATGCCCTCTTCGATTCTTAAGGCATTTTCGTTGCTACGCTGCGAAATGGTTTCCATATCTCGAATGGTCACTTTACCGTTATCTGAGTGTTTACCAGCTTCGATAACTGCCTCGTTGGCTTCTAAGATTAATTGCTTGCTGTTGTCCACTTGCACGCCAAGTTCGGCACTGTTCTTAGAAATGCTGTCTGCAGCTTCTACTTGGTTTTCAGAAGAAGAAGCGAGAGACTCGATTGCTTTGGCATTTTCTTCGATGGCTTTTGAAGTCTCTTCCATAATGCCAGAAAGGTTGTCCGTAGCATTTCCCACCTCTTGAGCGTTGTTGATGACGTTTTGAATTAGGTTTCTAAGTGCACTTTGCATGGCATCTAAAGAACGAGAGATGTCACCGATTTCATCTTTACGTTGCAGACTCCTCGTTTCAACTTTTGAAGTGAAGTCACCGCCAGCAAGGGTACTCATGATGTTTGCCAATTGGATCAATGGTTTTACAAGTAGAGATGAGAACCAGTAAATGATGATCAATGCAAGTAAGATGATTGCAGCGGTTGTCATAAGAGACTTATTGACATTGGCAGCCAGTGCACGATCCATCATTTCTAACGAAAAACCAACGTCGATAGAACCTACTACAGCGTTGCCATCCATAACAGGGATTTGAACATCATAAGCGGTAACACCTGTTTCAGGATCGGTATAAAGGGATGCACCACGTTCGCCTGCAAGGGAATCCGCGGTTACGGCATCGTCGTATACTTGGTTGAGTTTATTTTCTGTACCTGCCACAGCAGTACCAGTTGAATCAATGAATAAAGCGTAGAGGATTTCCTCCTTATTGGCTTCATCCAGTAGGATGTTGTTTAAGCTGAAGGCACTTTTGATGACGTCTATTTCTTTAGCGGAGATACCGACTTGTACGTAGTAGCCAGATCGCAATTTGACACCGCCGTATTTAACAGAAGAACCGTCGATGCTGTTTTCTCTCACAGCTTCTGTGTATGCATCTTGCTGTCCGTCGAAGACGATGCTCATGGCATGATCGGCAGGGTATTCCCAGCCTACATAATCCGGGAAGTTGGAATAAACGATTTTTCTTTCTGGATCGATGACGTTAATTTCAGAGACCTCCAGATTTTTAGCTAAATCAATAAAAAAGTCATTCGTCCATAATTCTGAATTTGAGTAATCCAGTGACTTTGAAACTTGTAAAATTTTTGAACCTAGAAAATCATCTATGGTAGCGATAAAGTTATCAGATCCTTTAATTTCACTCATGATGTTTTCGGCAAGGGTAAAGCCTTGCTCTTTCATCATGTCCAGTACAAGCGCTTTGGTGCTTTGCGTATTAAGATAAGTTAGGCCGCCTGCGGATATTAACACGATTAGAATCGTTACAAGGGCAATTTTAGTTTTAAAGCGCATTTTTTTAATCATCCTTTCTATGTGAGTAATTGATGTTGCAATAAATAGCATAATCTTATTATAATTTATTTTTACTTAAAAATAAACAAGGTTATAGAAATCCAGTGCATTGAATTCGCTTTAGTTGTTAAAAAAAAAGACCCCGAGGGCCTTTTTAAAAGAATGTAACAGCTTGGAACGAATGTCATACCGGAAATAGTATGTACTATAATTATCGGCACGACTCTCATAAACTTTAATTATTTTATGAAATACACGTCATGTACTTCGAATTTGATGGTTTTTGCATAAGATTTTTTATAGAGCGAGACATAGAACTTAGAAGCGATGATAGCTGTTATGATGATGACAAGGAAGTAATACCAATCACTCATACAGCTCATGACCCGTGTTGCATATGCCAGTAATAGGGTCGCAACAATCAACAGGCTGAGGGCGTATTTGGCTTTATCTTTTTTTAATTTCTGAAATGAAGCTTCGGTTGGGATAAGGAAGGAATCGCAATTACCGCATTTGATGATATGTTGGTCTCGATCTTTACCCATTCTAAAGCCATTGAACTTGGCTTGGCACTTTGGACAAATCATTTTTGCCTCCTTTAGGAAGTAATTTTATCTACTCTATCGTACCACGAAAGTGTAAAATGTAATAGAGGTGAGACGATGATCAGGTTTATAGCAACTATTTTTATTGCCGCAATGGTGCAGGGTATGTCGGGGTTTGGATTTTCGTTGGTGGCGATGCCTTTTCTCGCTATGGTGATGCCGTTAAAAGTGCTTGTGCCGATCTTGGTCATTTGTTCCTTGGCACTGAATATCATAATATTTTCAAAAATGACAGGTAAGGTCCATTTGAAGCGTATTACCGTATTGCTGATAGTGGGGGCGCTTAGTACGCCGCTTGGCGTGCAGGTACTGACGGTTATTGATGAGCGCTTGCTAAGAGGCGTGGTAGGTTCACTGGTGTTTTTTTCCGCCTTGATTATGTTAAGAGGCGTTCATGTCCATTTCAAGAATAAGCAACTAACCTATGCCATTACCGGATTTCTAAGTGGCGTCCTCAACGGTAGTGTATCCCTTAGCGGGCCGCCAGTAGTCTTGATGTTAGTCAATGAGGGTGAAGAAAAAAATGATTTCAAGAAGAATATTTCCGGCTACTTTTTAGCGCTGAATATTTTCACCATACCGTCGTTTTTCTTTAAGGGACTGATTGACGTCTACGTCATGAAGATGTCTGCTATTGGCATCATCGTGCTGTTAATCGGTGCGACCATCGGCATACGCCTCGGTGATCGGATTGATGAGAAAAAATTTAAAATGATTGTACTTTTCATGATTATGATCATGGGATTGATGACAATCACAAGTATTTTTTGATTATGGGTTTAGTGAAAGGGTATCTTCTAATTAGGAGGGGATTCCTATGAAAAAAGTAGTGCGTTTGGCAGCGGTGTTAGTTTTTATTGCAATGTTGTTGAGGCATATTCTAGATACCATTCAGATGAAAAAGATTACAAAACCATATTATTGATAGGATAAGGTGAGGATTATGTCAGCGAGAGTATTGATTGTAGATGATGCGCTTTTTATGCGAAAAATGTTAACGGATATTTTCAAAAAGAATGGATACGATGTTGTCGGTGAGGCTTCGAATGGCAAAGAAGGCTATGAGAAGTATAAGGAATTGAAGCCGGATGTAGTGACTATGGATATTACTATGCCGGGAACGACGGGTATAGAAGGAACGCAAATGATTATCAAGGAATTTCCTAATGCAAGGATTATCATGTGTAGCGCCATGGGTCAGGAAAGTATGGTTTTAGAAGCTATCCGAGCTGGTGCAAAGAATTTCATTGTGAAACCTTTTCAACCAGATAAGGTAATGGAAGCGGTTCAACAAGTGTTGAGATAGTATGTAGACAGATTAAAAGCGGTTACCGAGCGGTAACCGCTTATTTTAATGTCTAGCAGTATGTTTTAATTGTTTGGGTCTTCGTAACGTACGCCGGTGATGGTAATGTTTGTAGCTTTCATCAAATCGAGGCTTTCAAATTCATCGACAGGCACACCTGGCTTGAATATTTTCACGACAGGTCGTAGCGGGTAATCCGAAACCACCGTCTCTATGATGGCGATTTTACCATTGCTCAGACTGACGATGGTGCCTTCTGGGTAAGGTATGATCTTTCTGACGAAAATATTGGTCAAATCAAAGTCGAAATGGGACCCTGCAGTTGCCATGATGTATTCTAGCGCTTCGTTTGGTGGCATCGCTTTCGAGTAAGGCGTATCCGAGGTCATGGAGTCATAGACATTGGCTAAGGCGACAATTCTAGCGTACTTATGAATTTGATTGCCTTCAGCGTGCTGAGGATAACCTGTACCGTCCACTTTTTCGTGATGCTGCAGTGCTACGACTTTTGATGTGGCGTCCAGACCATAGGAATCCTTCAAATAGTCATAACCCATCTGTGGGTGGGCGCGCATAATATCAATTTCCGTTTCGCTTAAAGTACCTTGCTTTGAAAGAACCTCACTAGGGATAAAGGCTTTTCC
>JAFGTX010000142.1 GCA_016938815.1 Clostridia bacterium
GCCTGATTTTGTCGTGTATAGTGGCTGTGCATGGAATGACCCATCTCATGAGTCAACGTAAAGACGTCATCTAGTGTATCCTGATAGTTAAGCAGGATGTAGGGTTTCGAGTCGTATGAACCAAACGAGTAGGCGCCACTTCTCTTCCCTTCATTCTCATAAACGTCAATCCAACGTTCCTCATAGGCCTTCTTCACCACAGACACATAATCTTCACCCATCGGTTCAAGAGAGGATAACACCGTCGCCTTGGCTTCGTCATAGTCTATTTTCATCTCGACATCCTTGATGATCGATGGATAAATATCGTACATATGAAGCGCCTCAACTCCTAGAAGATGTTTTCTCAACTTCATGTATCTATAAAACGCCGGCAAAGCCTCATGGACCGCGTCAATCAATCGATCGTAAACCGCTGTGGGAATATTATTGCCAAATAAGGCTGCATCTCTGGCTGAAGCGTATTTTTTTGCACGGCTGGCAAATACGTTCTTCTTTACTTCTGCATCAACAAGGCTTGCAAAGGTATTCTTATGGCCTTCGTATACTTCGTAATAAGTCTCAAAAGCTCTCTTTCTGACTTCGCGATTATTGGATTTCATTAGTGGAATAAAGCTGCCATGAGTCAACGGCACGGATTCACCCTTTTCGCCCTGCACCGATGGGAATTTTAAATCGGCGTTGCTCAGCATGTTGAATACACTATAGGGCGCTGACATCACTTCACCCGCTTGAGCCAAGATACGTTCTTCTGCCGCCGACAAGGTATGCGGCTTGTATCTCATAACTTCCTCTAGGTAGTGGCGATAGACTTTAAGCGCCTCATTCTTTTCGATATAAGCTTCAATCACTTGTGATTCAGCCGATAAAAGTTCCGGCACGATATAGCTTGTCGCCTCTCCAGCCGCAACACTTAGCGTCTCCGCTCGACTGCTCAATGTTTGATAATGACTGTCCTTAGTATTCTCATCCGACTTCATCTTTGCATAAGTATACAAACGACCTAAATTCCGATTCATTGCCAATTCTTCTTCTATGACGGATAAGAGCGTTTGATCGCTTTCTAGTATACGCCCTTCCCATTTGCCGATGGCTTTGATCTCCCCCTTGATGCTTTCAAATAACGATTCCCACATTTCATCCGATTCAAAGAGACTAGACAAGTCCCATTTGTTGCTTTCAGCGATTTCATCTCTTTTTCTAATTTTCATAATTATCCCCTCCTAGATGCATTTTGTTCATATATATTCATAAAAAAAAACTTTTTTGTCATATCTACATTATAGTCTATTTCCCATTTTTATAAAGATAAACCTTACGC
>JAFGTX010000143.1 GCA_016938815.1 Clostridia bacterium
TATTTTTTATTAATTCCCAAAATCACCTGATTGATCTTCCCATGTGGATGATCTAAATCTGGAATAACAGCTGCCAATCCTGCAGCAATTATTTGAACTAAATAAAGAAAAATTCCCCAGCCACTCTGCAGGGAATTTACACCAATACATATTGCGCCGGTAAGCGCACCTATCTTCATATGATCTTGAATATCGAAGATGTCCACCTCCTAAAATTTAAAGTTAGTATTTTCAATGCTTTCAACCAAATTCCTTACGGTTCCCAAGGTCGGGAACCGCAACGGGAACCGCGACGGGAACCGATAAAACGCCTTCGGGAACCGTAAGATTTGCCTCGGGAACCGCAACGGGAACCGTAAGACTCATATCGGGAACCGCAAGAATTTGATTTTTATTCACTTGTTCATACTATTTACTCAGCTTCATTTTTAAAAATTTCATTCTGAAGTTCTCCATACGACTCTAGATCATTATGAAATAAATATCGTATAGCATCATCCCTTGATATCATTATCTGGATAGTTGTATATTTCCCTCCTCCATCTCTCTTAATATGTCCATTTTCAATAAGATGATTTATACTTTCCAAAATCACTGACTTCCTACGTTTTAACAACTCCACGATTTCTGATGTCGATGGCAAAACCGACTCACCCTTGATCTTCTCTTTACAAATAAAACTTAGCAGCTGTGCATCGACGTTTTCCTCCACATCTTTGAAAACATCAGTCTTTTCAATCACCTCATCTTCTTTTTCAAGGTCTTCAGCTTCTTCCTCCATCACTTCTTCAGGTTCTTCCTGAATGATTTCCACTCGCTTCTCATCGGATTTCTCAACTTTCTCAGCAATCTTTGATATGCAGATATTAACCATCTTCTGCTCAGGTGATCGTGGCTTCGAACTCTTTGCAGCACCATATTCTTGCTTGATTCTGTCAATTACAATATCAATCTCATCATCAGTAATAAATGCTCCTTGAAAGCGAGTTAAATTCGCCCTATCAGGTAACATCAGCAAACCGTCACCTTCACCGAGTAGCTTTTCTGCACCAGATTGGTCTAAAATAACACGACTGTCTGCATTGCTTGTCGTCGAAAAAGCAATTCTTGATGGAATATTAGCTTTAATTACACCGGTTAAAACATCAACCGATGGTCTTTGAGTTCCCGTAATCAAGTGAATACCGGCTGCTCTCGCTTCAGCAGAAAGTCTCATAATACAGTCTTCAACAGCACCTGAATTTTGAATCATCACACTCGCCAACTCATCTATAACAATAATAAGATATGGCAACTCATATCCCTTTTCACGATATCCTTCAATCTTCTTAACGCCAGCCTCTGCAAGTAGGTCGTAACGTCGTTCCATTTCTTTGATGGTAAATTCTAAGGCTAAAACAATGTCTTTTATATTTTTAGCAATAGGCATCAAAAGGTGTGGCAAGCCTTCATATGAAGTGAATTCCACCCTCTTTGGGTCTGCAAGAATCAACTTCACTTCTTTTGGAGAAGCATTCAAAATTATAGAATTAAGTACCGCGTTTAAACATACAGATTTTCCTGATCCCGTAGCACCAGCAATCAACCAATGTGGTCCTTTATTGATTGCTATAGTTAATATTTCACCTGAAGCCGTAACGCCGATCGGAATTTCAAGAGGGTGTCTTTTTTTCTTGCTGAACTCATCATAGATATGTCTAAAATACACCGTTTCTCGTGCTTCTGGCAAATTAGGCACTTCTAAATACAA
>JAFGTX010000144.1 GCA_016938815.1 Clostridia bacterium
CTGGATTTGCTGAAATAGAGAGCATTTACGACGAGCCCACACTCTATGGTGTTACAGATGGAAAAGCTGTTGGCACATATCTTGAGCATAAGTTTACTGCTTACCTCGCAGCTAATTATGAGTACGACCAGGGAAACTCGGCTTCTGGAATTGACATACCAGGATTGGGTGTTGATATTAAAGTAACAAGCATAAAACAACCTCAATCGTCTTGCCCATTTAAATCAGCATCGCAAAAAATTTATGGCTTGGGTTACAACCTGTTAGTTTTTGTGTATGAAAAATTTGATGATCATGCGAATAAAACTGGTCGATTGAATATGCAGCACACAATTTATGTTGATAAGGATCGTACTGCTGACTTTCAAACGACTACGGGAATATTAGACATCCTTAACCGGAGTGGAAACAAAGACGACATTCTTGCCTTTATTGCTGAACGCAACTTACCCGTAGACGAAATTGGTGCCGACCAGTTGGCGGATAGGGTTATTAGTAATCCGCCAGCGCAAGGATTCTTGACAATTTCTAATGCTTTGCAGTGGAGACTGCAATACACCAGGGTGATACAGCAAGCGGGCGCTGTACCTGGAATATGGAGAATTCGCTAAGTGGCGGGCAAAAAATCGATAGAAAAATGGGAGTTCGGTGATTTTCAGACACCATTTATGTTGGCACAGAAAGTGGTAGAAGTTTTGAAAAGAAATCACATAATTTCACCAGCTCACGTAATTGAGCCTACATGTGGCAAAGGGGCGTTTTTACTTGCAGCAGCGGAGGGATTTCAAGGCTCAAAAATACACGGATATGAAATTAACAAAAAATATGTTGATGCTGCCAACATGGAAATTCTAAGTAAAAACTTAGAAAGTTTTATCGAGGTTAAAGAGGCTGATTTCTTCAGTATAGAGTGGGATAACGAAATTTCTAGCATGCCGGGTCAGTTGCTGATTATTGGAAACCCACCGTGGGTGACTAGCAGTGAGCTTGGAATGTTAAATAGCAATAATTTGCCGGATAAAACTAACTTCCAAGGGAGAAAAGGCATTGAGGCAATTACGGGTTCTGGGAATTTTGATATTTCGGAGTGGATGTTACTGAGGCATGTTTCTTGGCTTTCTAACCGCGAAGGAGTAATAGCTTTTCTTTGTAAGACTTCAGTGGCTCGGAAAGTTATGAGGCAAGTTAGGCAGTCTCAAGAACATAGATTTTTCGGACACATATACCCTATCAATGCTAAAGCTTACTTTGACGCATCTGTGGAGGCATGTCTTTTTGTACTAACAACCGAATCCGGAAATTCTGATTGTGAGGTGTACGAATCCTTGGAATCAATAACCCCTTCGCATGTTATAGGCGAAAGGGATGGGATCATCGTGAGCGATGTGAATACATATAAGAAATGGCGACATTTAAAAGGACAAGATTCTGCTTATGTATGGCGTTCAGGCTTAAAACACGATTGCTCAAGAGTAATGGAGCTTGAAGAGGTTGGGGGTAACTATATCAATGGATATGGAGAAAAAGTAGACATTGAGGAGACATATATTTACCCGCTACTAAAAAGCTCTGACTTAGGAAATGGTCGTGTAAATTCGTATAGAAAAGTAGCAATAGTAACTCAGAAAAATGTTGGCGAAGACACATCAGAAATAGAGAGAATAGCCCCTAAGACTTGGGAGTACTTAATCCGGCACGAAGAATATCTCGATAAAAGAAAAAGCACCATTTACAAGGGAAAACCAAGATTTTCCATATTCGGTATTGGCCAATACTCTTTCAGCGATTGGAAAATAGCAATTTCAGGGCTCTATAAAAACCTGAAATTCAATATCATTCCACCCATGAATGGTAAGCCAGTGGTGTTTGACGATACGGTTAACTTAATTCCAATGAGCAACAAAGAAGAGGCAGAATTCATATATAAGCTACTTGTTGCGCTACCGTCCACGGAGTTTCTATCCTCTCTTGTTTTTTTGGATGAAAAGAGGCCAATAACAACGAAAATTCTAAGAGAGCTGTCCATAAAAGAAGTTGCGAGGGAGTTAGGCTATATCGAGAAGTATCACGCGTTTGTTATATCAAGCCAAGCTGGCAATCTGGGGCAATTAAGCATTGGAATAGCCGAACCGATAGCGAGTTATGGCTCCAGAAAATGCAGCTAACAAATCATTCCAGCGGACGGCTTTTAGCCGCCGCTGAACTCAAACGTTAGGCAGATGCAAACCAATAGGGTCAGACTAGACTGAAGGATTGATGGAAGCACAAATTCAGACCTTGCAATCCAGACCAAATTAAAAGCAAATTAGCGTACTTCCCCATTTAAAAGCACGGAATAAATCGAAGCCTATCCCTTTCCTCAATTTCCATAGGGGGTCTAGATGCTAGTTGTATTTATTCACGGCTGGAGTGTTACCAGCACGGAAACCTACGGCGCACTGCCTCGTGTCGTTGCGCAAAACTCTGCCCCCGGCTTGGTTATTCAGGTCGCTGATCTTTACCTTGGAAAGTACATTAGCTTTTCCGACGAAGTGAATATCGATGATATTGCCCAGGGTATGCAGCAAGCGATTTCCACAGAGGTTCTGCCTCGTTTGTCCGCTGGCGAACGATTCGCATGCATCACGCATTCCACGGGCGGGCCTGTCGTGCGCAAATGGGTCGATCTGTTTTTCAAGGCACGGCTCGCCGAGTGTCCCATGTCGCATCTGGTCATGCTGGCTCCGCCCAATCATGGCTCCGCCTTGGC
>JAFGTX010000017.1 GCA_016938815.1 Clostridia bacterium
GGACCAGAACCGGTGTAGATGTAACCATCTTCGTAAAGGATTGGTGATAAGGTATTGTAACCGTCACCTATCGTCGAAATCCATTTTGATTCTAAGGTTTTGGCATCGACAGCTTGAATTTTCCCATTGCCGATATGGGCATAGATTAAACCCTTACCTGACGCCAAGAAGTTTGCATAGTAACCTGTAGAGCCTTCGAGAGTCATGGTGTTGAGTTCATTACCATCTTTATCGAACACAGAAAGTGTTTTACCGCAAACGACATAGACCTTATCGTCAACAATCAACGGTGTAGAGATCGCGCCACTTGTCCAGCTGATCGCCAATTTCTTTTTCCATGCTTCAATGGCTTCCTTTTGTTTACGAGGCAGTTCAACATTCAATAGAGCCATGTTACTCTTATTTTTTCTGTAGGATGGCCAGTAAGCATCTAAATCCGTGGTCACTTGATCTGTCGGAGTTAGAATGTGCTTTTTATGGTACATCGAATCCTTGTTGTCTAAATCAATTAATGCTGCAAGTGCATAGCCCGAACAGGATTCATGGTAAACTTGATAAGAAAGTTTGCTTTCATCATAAATGAAGTGTTTATCACGCTTGAATGAAAGAAGTCCATCGATTGGATTCTTACCATCTATTGTATAAGTATCGGAACTAGGATCATCGCCAACAGCTATGATTGCCTGAATAGCGATAGCATCATATTCCGAGACCTCTGATGCATTTGACGAAGAACCGTCTGAGTAATCGTATCCACCTGTCGACATTTGCATTTTTTTCAAATCAGTCTTACAGATATTGATCGCTTCAGGCACATTAGTCATTTCGGTATGATTTGACAAGGCAATCATGGCTTCTGCAACATTATAGACACTTAATTTACCTTGTTGACTCTTAGTATTATACAATTCAATCAATTGGTGGATAGCCTTTTCAGTATCATAATCTAAATTGGCCATATCCAATGCAATAATTGCATATGCTTGTGAGCTGATATCTGCTGTATCTTCCTTAACAAAAACACCATCTTCATTCATAGTTGCAATCAATGTTTGGACAAAATTCTGACCATTGAAAGCATATGGGTTTTCATCCAGTCCGACTAGACCGATAATGTCTTTAGCAATCATTTCTACATCATTATCAAAAACGATATAGGTTCTTTTCGCTTCGTTTGATCTAGATTCCAGTTTTGACAATAGGGTTGATTTCACTCCGTTTGTCATATATAAGCCACTGGCTTGAATATAGTTTAATTGGGCGACTTGATCATAATAGTCATGGAGATCTTTTATATGATTTTTGTATATGTCTTTAGGATCTAATTCTGGCGTTACTTCTAAATAGGGTGATGTCCCTGTAATCTGAGAAACAAGGCCTAGAATCGCCATGCCAGTTGCATAGCTATCGGATGTTGAACCATCTAATTTGAATGTACTATCATCTAGTTGAGAGTCAATCAATTTTTCAATGATGGAATTTGAACCTTTTTTCCAAGTTTCAGAAGTTGCTTTTTCACCAATTGATATTAGTGCTTGCAAGGCTAATCCATTTTTAGCGGCATCACCAAATCCGGCGTCATTCTGTTGAGCATCGCTGAGATCTTTGACTAGCCCATCCAAGATGATTTCATAGTTTGAATCATCTTGATATCTTGATAATGCAATAATTGCCCAACATATTTCTTCAACTGTTTTCGAATCATTATCATTTATCATTTGTGACAAGGCTTGCAATGCACCGGTTTTATTGTAAATGACGTCAGCCATATCTAGAGCTATAATTGCTTGTGATTGAGCAATAAGACTGTTTGAAAAAATACCGTTAGCGTCCTGCTTCGCCATTAATACTTCGTGATATTTTTCATCAGTCAAAGTAAGCACTTTACCGCTTGCAATTGATGCAATAACATTCATTGCAAGGGATTCCAAGCTGTCATCACCTTTGAAAATGACATTTGTCTGTAATTGTGTATATAAAGATTTTTTATCTGCAGAGCCTGCATTTAGTGCCAAAGCATCATAAGAAGTGTAGAACATATTTTCAGATGCATTAGAATCATTTATACGCGTATCAGACGTTAAAAGATGATTTTCCACTTTGTCATAGGCAGATATAGCAATAGCATTTAAACTTTTGCAAGGTTGAACGGTACTGAATGAGGAACGTTGATTTAGTAAATCCACCATGGCGATGAACACTTGTTCCGTCGCTTCATCTTTGTACATGTATTCGCCGTACATATCATTGTAAATAAAGTAATTCAATTTTTTGTAAGACATCAAAACATCGAATAAGGTTTTACCATCTTTAATCCAATTAGAATCCTTCAAGGGATTGATACCATTTGCGATCAAGGCAGATACAATAAGCGCTGTCGCAACGGAGTCTTCTCCGTACCCAGTTATGGTTTCAAAGCCGCCTGTATTTAATTGTTGGGTATGGATATAGCTTATTTTGTCATCAATAAAAGCTGTTACACCGTCAATATCAGTATGATTAGACAAGGCGATAAGAGCTGGTGCTAATAAAGCGACACTCTCCTCATCTTGATTATCAGTTAAAATATATGCAACCGCTTTTTCTGTGTCGTAAACTGCATTTGCCATATCAAGAGCAATCATGGCCCATTCAGTTTGTTCTACAACGCCGACTTTAAAGCTACCGTCGTTTAACTGATTGTTTACCAGAAGATCGACGTAATAGTCTGCATTCTGACCTGTGGCTATTAAACCAATGATATTCATCGCATACGGCAATGTCCCCTCAGAAACATTAAGATCAAATTTTTCTGCAATAGCATCTACCACACTGTCAATGTCACTGTTACTTACGTTTAATGCGACTGTTTCTAGCGGTCTAAAGAATGCTGGATGTTCTACCCAGTTAGAATCTCTTCTTGTTTCCAACGCATTTAGGTAAAGGGTAATGTCGTTGATGACGGATTTAAGTGCCAACTCAATTTCACTTGATGAATCTGGTAATTTGAAGTCATCGTATGCCGATATACCTATTGCATAGTCGCTTAGGGCCGCAAACGCATAAGCTGTCGCTGTGGGATCTCCGTAATTCCAACCTTCCACAAAGTCATATCCGTTGCCTTCAATTTTACAAGCCAGTAAGGCTTCGATAATACTACGTGTTTCCTTTTTCCATGTGCTATCGTCAAAGTCTTGTTCTAAACGCACAAGTGCTTGGATGACCGGACCAGTTGTATATGGACTGTTACCGTAATCAAATCCATCAAATCCACCATTAGCCAACTGTTGCTGTGCCAAGTAGTCCAATGACGAATCTATAACCGTCTGAACTGCTTCACTTTCACTATGAGATGCTAGTGCAAGTAAAACAAGAGCAGTAGAGGATACATCGTCAAAATAACCATCGGATTCATAGCTCAATAGTTTATTGACGGCTTGATCAACATTGTAAGAGGCACTAGACATGTCTAATGCTAGAATGACGTTTGCCAAATTCGTTGAAGACGTAGCTTCACCATCGACGATGAAGCTACCATCTTCCTGTTGTGCATCTAACAAGGCTTTGATATAACTGCTTGCGTCTTGTCCTGTTGCAATCGAACCGATGATATTATCTGCTAAACCCGCATGGTTGGTACTGTCATTCTTTTTAAATACTGTGATATATTCAGATGTATTTGTTTGTAAATGGTTATACGCGAGTACTTCTGTGCAAGTTAACGCATCTTTATCTTTGTAATAATTAAGTATATCGGCTACGGCAGTACTTACACTAGCATCATTTTTACCCGGACTAGTAACTATGCAAGTCTGGCGAATAATATATGGGTATTCTTGACCGGTTGTTTCGTTTTCTAAATATTTTTCTATATACAGTGTATAGTCCGAAGCTTGGTTCAAGTTGAATGTTGCTTGTCCTAAAGCGTTGGTATTGTATTTTCTTCCATCACTAATTGCAATTGTTACATCTTCTATCGCTGGTGTGCCGGCATCATGGCTTTTAATAGTCACCGTGAAATTCTCTTGATCGTTTTCAATGGTGATTATAGGCATCTTAGTATATAGTGTCGTACTATCATAATAAGTAATATAGAAGATCAGTTCTTTAACTTGTAGTCTACCTTCTGCATCTAATAGTGCGTCATATTGATCAACGCCTACTGTCGGGTAGATGAAATTATCACTATTGGTAACGACGCCATAAGACCAACCTAAGTTGTCTTGTTGTGATTCACCTAAAAGGCCTGTTATAAAATAGCCATTTGTCGTAGTCGCTTCAATTTGATCTTCACCAATAGCTTGAATTAGGATATCTTTAGGGTTTATATCCTGACTCAAGGCGATTTCAAGATCTTTGTCATAAAGTGTTTCACTTGCCCCTTCTATACGAAGATGTATGGTATCTGTGACTATAGATGACCCTTCTGACGTTACCGAAATCGTATCTCTGATCAATAGCGGTGCATCAAGAGCAAGGTCATCATCATGGTAAACTTTCGCAATCTTGATGTATTGTTCTCCAGCAGTTGTCAGTGGAATTTCCACAGTGCCATCAACAGATGTAGTATATTCAGAGCCATCCTCCAAAGTAAACACAGCACCTTCAATAACTTCAGAAGGTGTTTCATCATTGACAAGGGTAAAGGTAAATACATGGCCTTCGTTTGATTCAGTCACTCGAGGCGCGACAGTTTGCATGATATTGCTGGAACTTAACTCCTTGTAATAAGATTTATAGAATACCAGTTCATTGACTTGCAATTCACCATCATCATTAACCAGACCTGTATGACTATCTACAGAGTCCCATATGGTTTGGAAGTGGTCTGATAAATCTACCGTCTTATACATCCAGTAAAGTTGGTCTGACTGGTCTTCTGACATCAAGGATGAGATGAAATAGCCGTAGCTTCCAGTACTACCGCCAATGTTATCTTCACCGATCGCTAATTTCAAGACATCTAGAGGTGTTATATTTGTATCTAAATCAATTTCAACTTCATCGTCATATAGGGTTTGGTTGGTGCCTTCTATACGAACGCGTATAAAGTCTTTTTCAAATATGTCACCCACACCACCCTCACCATCAGGTGGTGTTACAACTGTACCTGCACCCGATGTCGTTGTAACACCTTCGTCAGAAGAAGAGGCTGCAGGCGATTCTGCTGATGTATCAGCAAACGCTATGGCTGTTTGTGGCAAGAAGGATGAAAAGATCATCATTACAGCTAAAAACAGCGCTAAAAATCTTTGTTTTTTCATTATGTACCCCCTAGTTAATATGAATGTTTTGATGAGGAATCATTGAACAATCAACTCTTTTGCAATAAAAAAGACTAAAGGCAATAAAGCCCCATATCTTCATATAGAACTCAATTGCCTTCAGTCTTCTGATCAGCGTATTCTGTTAAAGCTTAATGGATCTTTTCAGCTCCTCGACACGAATTGGTTTATTATCTTGAATGATAACCCTCAACTCTCCGTGCCCAACGGTTCTGATGAGCTCACATAGCCTCTTTTCTTGGCTTGTGATTTTAGCAGATACTGTTGCATTGTTCACGTTAACCCCTCCCTTATGAAATACTTAGGGATATAACAAAAAACCTTGTTCGCAAGAACAAGGTTAGATATCATATAATCGCAAAAAATCTTGCGTTTAGAGTATCGCCTTTCCTTGGAAGGTATATCCCTTTCGATGTTATGGCAGGTCTCCTGACTTATAGATCAATGCTCGCTATCGCCTTCCCAGTTTCCCAGTGGCATCATGATAGGTTACTCCCTACTTACAGTGGCCGGACCGTTCTGGATTCTAACCAGATTCCCTTTTAATCCTTGAATTTTAGA
>JAFGTX010000145.1 GCA_016938815.1 Clostridia bacterium
ACCAAGACATTTGTCATGGGCCTATTGACTCTATTTGCCTTAAGTGCGTTGATTATTCTATTTAAAAATATATGGAATGACAAAAAAAGAAGAGGGGGGACAAATAGTCCATGCAAAGAAAAGTAAACCGATTTGCTTTATTGCTTGTATGCTTTTTGATGGCTTTTGCAGCCAGTGCGTGTTCTCAAAATACAGCACCAGCAACAGCAGACAGTAATGAAGTAGCAGAAGTGGCATTTGATTTGTCAGCTTATGAAAACTCGGATTTCCTTATTACACCTCAAGATTTACAAGGTCTTCTAGGTAGTGAAGATTTGGTACTTCTAGATTGTAATAAACCAGATATCTATGCTGATGAACACATTCCTGGCGCGATTGGAATAGGCTTGCACGCATTTTCCGATAAAGTTGGGAAACCAGGTGATCCTGGCTGGGGTACAATCAAAAAGAAAGAAGATCTTATCCCGGTATTGGAATCATTAGGAATTGATAACGAAAAAACGGTGGTATTCTATTCAGATGTATTCAGAGGTCCTGGTGCAGATGGTAGAGCAGTTTGGCAGTTAAAATTAGCGGGAATGGATAACGTTAAGATTCTTGTAGGTGGTCTTTCTTACTGGAAAGAGCTAGGCTACGATGTGACTAAGGACGAATCGGCGGCACCGATACCAACAACTGGTGTTGAGCTTAAAGACTACGACCAAAGCTACATGGCTACAAAGGATTCTATTTTCGAGAATTTGGGTGACCAAGTTGTCATCGACGTTAGAACAGAGGGCGAATTCAAAGGCTCTCAAAAAGCAGGTGAGCCAAGAGGTGGTCATATTGCAGGTGCTGAGTACATGCTATGGACAAGCCTTCTAAATGAAAATGGCACACCAAAAAACCCAGAAGAAATCAAGACGATGATGGCGGCACTTAACGTGACACCGGAAACTGATTTCACCGTTTACTGAACGATGGGTATTCGATCAGGATATACATCCATGATCCTCAGAGCCGTTGGCTTTGATCAAGTAAGAAACTATGAAGGCTCTATTTACGAATGGGGCGGCGATCCAAATATGCCTATGGAAAAATAACAGAGGTATTTTGAGGTGGTGATTCGATGAATCATCACCTTTTTTGTACTTTTAGGAAGGTTGAAAAATTGACGTTGACCTAAAAAATATAGTAAGATGACAGCATCTGGAATAAAAATACAGTGACAAGATTATTATAAAGATGGGGGCGTATTAAAGATGCAAAAAAAATTGAGAGTGATGACAATCATTTCGGCTATCCTGGGGGCGTTGCTGATAGCGGTGTTGCCTCTTGTAAAAACGTTTGTACCCGGAGAAATCGCGCTTGCTATGATGAAGGTGGGTGGCGGGCTATGTCTAGTGGCTATGTTGACTATGATTTTGGGTCTGATTCTGAATCCTTCGTGGATCGTGAAATTGATTGCACTACCTGTAAGTTATGTTCTCATTATGGTTGGCGTTATTTTGAATCGCGTGCAGGTGTATAGATTGCTTAAGGCGATGTTGGGTCTACCTATTTCGAGCGGTAATCCATTATTAGGCTCAGAAGTGGCGATCGATTCCATAGCGCCTTTGATGTGGTTGCTTCATGGTGGCGTTTTGATTATGTGTATTCCACTGATTCTCGTGGTTATGAAAAGGCATGGAAAACGGAAAAACTGTAATTTTGACGCATATGATACCGTGGAAGGACAGATTAGAATGGTGACGGAGACGCAGGTGCGTATCAATCGCAAGCGGATGTATGAGATTACTTTCTGGGTGCCTTATCATGCAGGAGAAGCCTATGAAGTGTCTAAGTCCTTTGTAGTACCGGCCCATATTTTGCATACGCTGGCTATTGGTAGTATGGTTACCTTGAAGATCAATCCACACAAGAAAAAGGATGTTTATCTTGTCACGGCGTACGGCATCCTATAGAATTTTGGAGAAATAGATGAATCGCAAGAATATAGAAAACTTAACGATTATATGCCTTATTACGGTTTTCATGGGGCAGATTTATTTGAATCCTGTATCCGAAAATTTTCGGTTTACTTTGGCACCCATTGCTCTGTCCATATTGTTGATTTACTTTAGGGAAACCTCGGTTAAGCTGGCTACAAGTCTGATTGCAGTCTTAATGTTCCTATTCAGGTCGCTGGTATATTATATTGGGCATCCGGATGTCGCGGTGGCTGAAGTGATGGTCCAGTATTTGCCTGTTATCATCTACTATCTGCTTTATGGGATGCTTTTTACGACCTTTAGGATTCGAGAGAAGTTGGATACAGCCAAACATCTCATTCTATTGCTTTGGATTTGTGATAGTGCAGGCAATATCGCTGAGGCATTCATACGCGGTGTGTGGAAAGGCATTGCCTTTGAAAAGGCAGTACTGGTCACGATTCTCATAGGGCTCATTCGCGCCGTCTTTACTTACCTGATCATTTTACTGGTCAAGCGGTATCAAAGCAGATTCGAACGAGAGCAGAGAGAGCAAAAGTTCAAAGAATTGATGCTCTTCACGGCCAAATTGAAAAGCGAACTCTTCTTTTTGAAGAAATCGATGTCGGATATCGAATCCACCATGAATGAAAGTTATTTCCTCTACAATGCCCTTCAAGATCCAGGGCTAAAGGAACATGCCCTGAATGTATCGAGAAATATTCACGAGATCAAAAAGGATTACTACCGCGTGGTCGTAGGGATGGAAAAGACACTTGAGGAAGATAAAACGGATTTGTGTATGAGTATAGATGAAATTTTATCCATTATCGGTGCGAATACGGAAAAACTGATTGCAGACAAGGGCAAGAACATTGTCTTTGACTGTGTGATTGAGCACCATTTTCAGATGCAGGATTATTATCCGCTGATATCCATTTTAAACAATATGATTATCAACGCGGTGGATGCGATAGAGAGTCGTGGAAAAATACGGGTTGGCGTCAGGATGGATCAGGACGATTGTATCATCGATGTTTTTGATAATGGTCATGGCATCGAATCGGACGAGCTGGAATTGATTTTTAAACCGGGTTATTCGGGTAAAATTGATATGGAGACGGGGAAATTTTCAACGGGTCTTGGTTTGGCCCATGTGCAATACATCATAGAAAATCATTATGGTGGGGACATCAAGGCATCAAGTTATTTGAATGAGTATACAAATTTCGAACTAAAAATCCCTAGAATAAAGTTGGAAGAGGTGTAGGCGGATGAATTTGAATTTTTATATCGTTGAAGATGATGAGAGCATCCAAAACATACTGAAGAAAATCATCATCAATAACAATCTGGGTGATGTGATTGGAATTGCGGC
>JAFGTX010000146.1 GCA_016938815.1 Clostridia bacterium
AATATATAGTAGAAATAAAAACCCTGACAAGTTATGATTGGCAGGGTTTCAGAGATTTGAGTCGATGATTGTGAAGAGTTGCTTGACGCATTGTGGCAGGGCTTCTGGTGTAATCAAGTAAGATAGTTTTTCTTCATAAGAGAGTGCATTAAAGGACAGGTTGTTTTCTGAAATCAATTCAATGTCTAAAAAGATGAAGTGCTGGTCTTCTAGAGCGATTTGAAAAACAGGTGCTTTCAGTGTTAACACATGATGTGTTTGTTCGAGCATCAGTTCTCTGGGAGAAAAGTGATGTCTTTTTTGACGTAAATCTCTTGAGAATATCTCGACGGTCAGAAAATCTTTTGTAAGTTTGTAAGTTTGAATATAGTAGCGATTTGATTCATATTCCAGGGAAAGCGGTATATGGGTCAAATCGTCTTTTTTTTGATAGTTTAAAAGTTCTAGGACCTTACCAAGATAAAGGATGTCTTCATAATTATGTAGTAAAATGGTATGCTGTAATTTTTTAGTGGGATGGAGGACATAGTTGTTGTATAGCTCAACGCTTTCTTTACCTGAAATCGTGTCCTGACGCATAATGCCTAAAAAACGCTCTACGGTTTTAAGCTTATAATCTGTCAGCGCCAGTGTTTTTGAAAGGGTACGTGCGACTCTTAGTAAATCAACATTCTGTGAGCGGTCTAAAATATAATCAAGATGGTTTGCTTTGTAGCGACTGTTTAAAAAAGGAATGTCAAAACTATTGCCATTGTAAGAAAGTAAGTAAGTAAACCGTGAACTGAGGGCTTGAAAAGCCAGTAGAATTTCAGATTCTTCTTCTGGTGTTTCTGCGAAAAGTTGCTCAAGGATGATCTCTCTGTTTTTGACATAGAGATAACCAATTAAAATAACCTGATTATAGCTGTGACTTAAACCGGTTGTTTCTATATCAAAGACAAGGATATCTTCTATATTGGCTTGAACAAAGGGATGAATCTTATCTTTTTCAAACAGTTTTAAGGGATGATGCGTAACGTTTTCTATTTGATGAATCATTTCTATCCTCCATAGCTGTAATAACTGATAATAGTAATAAATAATAATAAAATGTGTTATAATATCAGTAAATAATGCATTGTATCTATTTACTATATCTGCTAAGCGTGACAACGTTATTATATCAATAATGTGAATAGCTTGCATAGCGAAACATGGGGGAGAGTCAATGAATTTAGTCAGTATAGAAGATGTTAAAAGTGGTATGATCCTAGCTCGTGATGTAATTAATGATTTGGGAATTATTTTTATGTCGGCCGGATCGGAAATTAACTCGGCTTCTATTGCAAGTTTAAAAAAATTGGATATTGATTTTGTTTATGTGGAAGAAGCGGATCAAGCGGCGGCGCCAAGCGTGGATGAACATATTACCATGGAACAGGCTTATACGCGCTTGATGAACCTTTATAAGTCCATCTATGCCAATGTTGGACTCGGTAAATCCCTTAATCTTGACCAGTTGAAGCGTGAGACACTACCGCTGTTTAAGAAGATAACGGAAGACAATAATGTATTAAACAGTTTGAGAAGAGTGGGCGTTCACGATTCATATTCCTATATCCATAGTGTCAACGTAGCGATTTTAGCGATGATTATTGGAAAATGGCTTAACTTAAAGACACACATACAAGAAGATTTAGCGATAGCAGGTTTTCTGCATGATATCGGGAAAACAAATATTCCGCTGGATATTTTAGATAAACCCGGCGAGCTTACAGTCTCTGAATTTGAGAAAATCAAAGAACATCCGATTCATGGGTATAGAATTTTGCAAATCAGTACAGGGGTTACCAATGAAATCATGGAAGCAGTGAAACACCATCATGAGCGCATTGATGGCTCAGGTTACCCAGATGGTCTAAGAGATCGTGAAATTTCATTGTATGCGAAAATTTTAGCGGTTGCCGATGTCTTTGACGCCATTACAGCGAATAAGTCCTACCGCTCGAAAATATCCGTCTACGCGGCGGCAAGAGTCCTTAAGACAGAAAGCTTCAATAAATTAGAACCGAAGGTTACCGAGGTGTTTTTGAAAAATATTTCAAGGTTCTATGTAGGCAATAAAGTTAAACTGAACACAGGGGAAATTGGCGAGGTCATTTTGTTGAATAAGACAGATGTGACAAGGCCTTTGATTAAAATTGGCGAAATGTATTTCGATTTGTCGACAAATTATAAATTGGAGATTGTCGATGTGGTTGGGTAACAATCAAATTGAATGAAGAGAAGAATGACAATGCAAAGATAGTCGAAGGAAGTGCTCTTCCAAAGACTATCTTTTGTTTGCTTTACAAAATGAAACAGCTAATATAAAATAGTGAAGAAATGCATATAAGGAGAATATTATGTTCGTATATTTAGATAATAGTGCGACAACACAACCTCTTAAGGCTGTGATTGAAGAGATGACCGACATGATGACAGAAAACTTTGGTAATCCTTCGTCCATGCATAAGTTGGGCGTTGCCGCTGAGAAGAAAATAAAGCAAGCGCGGTGGACACTTGAAAAGGCTCTTGGCGCTGAGGATAAATCCCTGTTATTCACATCTGGTGGAACAGAAGCTAATAATATGGCAGTATTAGGAGTTGCACGTCGCCTGAAAAAGCGAGGCAACCATATCATTACGACGGCAATCGAGCATCCATCGGTCTTGTCTGCTTGCAAGCAGTTGGAAAGTGAAGGCTTTGAAGTGACGTATCTGCCGGTGGATGAGACGGGCGTGGTCTCACTTGACGCGTTTAAAAAAGCGCTTAGAAAAGAGACTATTCTTGTGGCAATGATGCACGCCAATAACGAAGTAGGACGCATTCAGCCGATTAAAGAAATAGGCACATTTCTGAAGACGATCAATCCTAAGCCACATTTCCATGTGGATGCGGTACAGTCTTTTGAGAAAATAGCCTATAAGGTCAAAGCACTTAACGTGGATTCGATGTCCATCAGTGGCCATAAAGTCCATGGACCTAAGGGTATCGGTGCTTTGTACATGAAAAAGGAAGCGAAGTTTGAGCCACTAGTCTATGGCGGTGGTCAGGAGAATGACCAGCGACCAGGCACGGAAAATGCACCGGGGATTGTAGGCTTCGCGAAAGCTGTAGAATTATTGGAAGCAGATAAGAATGCGCATTTAGAACGTTTACAAGCTCTAAAGGAACTCTTGTATCGAGAACTGTCTAGCATAGAGGCCATTAAGCTCAATAGTATGATGGATGAAGGTGCTGTACCGCATATCTTGAATATTTCATTCAAGGGTGTAAGAGGTGAAGTCTTGCTGCATACGCTGGAAATGAAGGATATTTTCGTTTCAACAGGTTCAGCCTGCGCTTCGAATAAAAACAAGAGCTATTCGCATGTCTTGGAAAGTATGGGACTTAACACCTCAGAGAAGGAAGGTGCGATTCGGTTTAGCTTAAATCATATGCTGACGGAAGATGAGATCAAGTATGCAGGAGAAGTCATCAAAGCGTCGGTAGAAGAATTGAGAAGTATAATCAAAGGGAGAGTATAGCATGGACAAATTGATTGTCGTAAAATATGGCGAGATTGCTTTAAAAGGCAAGAATAGAAGTTATTTTGAAAAGAAGCTGTTTGCAAATATCAAACACGCTTTGATGGGGCTGGAAGGTTATAAAGTTATCCGTGAACATGGTCGTATGTACGTGCTGTGTGATGGCGCCATCGAAGATGAAGTGATCGAAAGAACGCGCAAAGTTTTTGGTATCGTGGGACTTTGTTCTGCAGAAAAAGTGGAAAATGACTTAGAGCTTATCAAAGCCAATGCCTTGGCCCAAGCTCAAAGGATTGTCGATGAAACGGGTATGAGTCGATTCAAGGTGGAAGTGAAGCGTAGCAACAAGAATTTTGATATGAAGTCACCTGAGATTGCACGTATCGTCGGTGGCAATATTAATCAAAATGTGGATGGCGTTCAGGTGGATGTTCATACGCCAGAATTTGTCGTAACGGTTGAAATCCGCGACGTGACTTATATCTATTCGAAAGAGGTTAAAGGCTTTGGCGGTTTGCCGTATGGTTGTGCTGGCAAGGGGATGCTCCTCTTATCCGGTGGCATTGACAGTCCGGTTGCAGGTTGGATGCTGGCGAAACGTGGTATGGAGATAGAGGCGGTACATTTCCACTCCTATCCGTTTACAAGCGACCGTGCACAAGAGAAGATTTATGACTTGGCACGTCAATTGGCGGTTTATACGGGTTATGTCCGAGTACATTCCATCAATCTTTTGGAAATCCAAAAAGCGATTAATGAATTCTGTCCATCAAAGGAGATGACGATTCTGTCGAGACGTTTCATGATGGCTCTAGCAGAGCGTGTGGCGCTTGAAACAAACTGTCAGGCGCTTATTACGGGTGAGAACATCGGACAGGTTGCCAGCCAGACGATAGAAGGATTGACCGTAACAAATTCGAGAGTGGATTTGCCGGTTTTAAGACCATTGATTGCCTTTGACAAATTGGACATCATCAAAATCGCTGAAATGATCGGAACGTTCGAAACGTCTATTCTACCATTTGAAGATTGCTGTACGGTATTCTTGCCGGACAAGGTGGTTACAAGACCGGTACTTGCCGATATAGAAAAAAGCGAGTCAAATTTAGACGTCGAAAGTCTGATTGATGCAGCTATTGCTGGCAAAGAGATCTTCACATTTATCAGAGAAAAATAAAATTTGAGCATTTAAAAGGGTTGAACGCATGCGTTCAACCCTTTCTTTGTGGCTTTAAAAGCCTTTTTCTATTCTGTGATGGCGTTGTCTATCTCATCTGATAGTACGTCCAAATTGTCTGTAATAGATTCTCTTGGCTCCGTTTGTGGATTCTTAATCGGGGCCATAGTATCCAGATCCGGCATTTTACTGATTGACGATGGCAAGATGATCGACCCGTCTGGTAAGCTGATGGTTCCGTCTACCAAGATGCTGGTCTTAATTGGAATCAGTACCGTACTGCCGTTTGTCAATTCGATATAGAATGGAATCTGGACAATTTTGCTGCCATCAGCCATCTCTACAACTGGATTAATGACATCCAGCGTCGAGTTGTACTGGTAGGTTTCGATGAGTTCGCCATTGTGAACATCACAGGTTTCAGTAGGCAAAATGTAGGCATCATCCATAATTGGAATTGGTTTGCCGTTGCTACCGAGATGATCTTCTGGATTGTACTCAGGATCTTTTCTTTGTACAAATACCCGCTCTTCGATCAGTGTCGTAGGACAGTAATCGAAGTTAGCAAGTTTACCGCTTTCTACACAGATAGAAGCTTTGACGTGAACGTTATCGACTTCAGTCGGTTCAGTTCCCTTGATAAAGATTTCTGATCTTACCGTACCGCGTGGATCAAGGTAAGAAAGTTCACTTGGCAACATACCGGATTGTGTATCGATGGTTCTTCGAATTAGGCCATCAGGTTCGACAAAGTCCTTGTTTTCCAGACCTTCATGGCATTCAACCATAACGGTACGCCAGAAATTCGCACTTACAGCAGAACCTTGATCCAGAGGCATATTGACGTCGTTACCGAACCAGACACCAGCTACGTAATAGGGGGTATAGCCGACAAACCAAGCATCTAGCTTATCAGAAGTGGTTCCGGTTTTACCGGCAACAGGAATGCCTGTGTTGCCGCTACGGATAGCAGCTTTTGTAGAAAGACCACTGGTTACACCGGTACGCATCATGTCTTGAACGATGAATGCGGTTTGAGGATCGGTGATTTTTGTCTTTTCTGGGATGTTCACCAGAATTTCATTACCTTGGTTATCAATCACTTTGGTATAAGTGATGGTTTCGTTCATAACACCGCCATTGGCCATAGCACCATAAGCGGTTGTAAGTTCAAGTGGTGTCAGACCCTTTGTCATACCGCCCAGAGCAACCGAAGACAGGGTTTGGTCATTGTAAGCACCGGAGTCTACCATGGTTGTGAAGTTGAAGCGTTTCAAGAAATCGTAACAGGTTGAAACACCTAACTCGTTAGCAAGTTTTACCGTCAGTACGTTTTGAGAGAACTCAATACCGCGTCGTAGCGTTTGAAGACCCCAATATTTTTCGTAGACCGAAGAATGCTCATACCAGTTTAGTGGCCAACGTTGTGATGGACTTGAACCTAAGTAAGTCGGTACGTCATCAATAACGGAGGCAGCTGTGTATTGTCTGCTTTCAATCGCTGGAAGGTAAACACCGATTGGTTTGATCGATGAACCAGGTTGTCTTGGATTGATCGCACGGTTATAAATTTTCTGCCCAGTGATGTTTCTACCACCTACAATCGCTTTTAATTCCCCTGTGTGGTAATCGATAATGACCATGGACGATTGTGGCTGAATAATGCCTTTATCCGAAATAAGATAACCGTCTTCTTTAATCAGCAGGTTGCCGTTGCCATCTACTGAGAAGAAGGTTGGATCTTCAGCCATAAAATCTCTGTCGATTACGAGGTTGTTATTATCGTCATAAGACTTGTACTTGTTAGGAATGAAGATATCTTTACCTTCATGCATGTATAAGTCGACGATGTTGTAACTGCCATCGGAGTTACGTGTTGTAAATTCGCTATTTTCATCGTATTTGTAAGCATTTTTTACAGTGGCTTGGATGCTGACCATTTTGCCATCTTGGTAGTGGGCATAAAAGTTCAAGCGCTTGCCTTTTAATAGTACGAGGTTTCCAGCAGAGTCATACTTGTAGTCTGTGCTAGGAATCATCAGTTGTTTGCTTGTGTTCACTAGGTTTTCATAACGGTAGAGCAAGAGTTTTGATCGGTCTTTCGAAACAATGTCCTTGTTGCCGTTGAAATACACGGTTACTCTTGGGAAGTTATCATTGACAACCAGTAGACCAAGTTCGTTCATGGCCTCTTTGATTTTAACGACGTCTTCATGCTCCATGCCTTTTTTGTAGGTTTTTAAGGAGAAGTCGTTAACATTGACAAGACCAAGCTCTGCCATTTTTCCAAGCGTTCCTTGACCAACAGAACCATCTACAGAAAGACCATATCGTTTTTGGAAGGCACGAATCGCGGAAGTCGTTGACGCATCAAAATATGGCGTTAGATTTTCGCTGGAATAAGCACTTTCCAAAGTCTTTTGCAAATCGAAGTCGATTGTTGAGTAAATTTGAAGACCTTTAGTATAAAGTAGGTTATAGGCTTCATCAGAAGTGTAACCGTATTTTTCCATTAAGTCATTTACAACATCTGACTTCACCATATCCGCAAAGTAGGAAGTGATTTCTGTATCAGCGGTTTTTTGAGGATGAAGTCTCGTTTTCAAATCGGTCGTTTTTGCTGCGTTGTATTCAGCTTCACTAATATAGCCGTTGGTGTACATGAGGTAAATCGCTACATTGTATCTTTCCTCTGTTTTAGGATTGTAAATGACGGTGTATAATTCATCACTATCATCCAAAACGTAGTCATCGGCTTCGACATCGACCTTTTTCTTAGTAATCATTGGAGAATAAGTAGATGGTGCTTTAGGAATACCTGCCAGCATAGCCGATTCTACCAAATCCAAATCTTTTGCATCTTTTGAGAAGAAGGTTTGAGCGGCAGCTTCTACACCGTTTGAGCCGGAGCCCAAGTAAATTTTGTTCAAATAAGCTTCTATGATCTGTTCTTTGGTTAAATGGGATTCTAGTTGTATTGCATAGTAAGCTTCTTTGATTTTTCTATCAATTGAACGTTCCGAACGGGTTTCTTCAAGATACAAGTTCCTTGCCAACTGTTGGGTGATGGTACTGGTACCGGAAATTCGTCCTTTTCCAGTTGCACTTTCCCAAATGGCACCTGCCATCCTGACAAAGTTAAAGCCATTGTGCTCTCTGAATGTCTTATCTTCGACAGAGATGAAAGCATTAATCAAATCAGGGCTCATCTCATCGTAGCGGATAATGGTTCGTAGTCCATCGTTTTGAATCTGTTCAAGGACTCTACCATCCTTATCGAGAATGACGGAGTTTTCTCCCAAGAGATCGTCAATTTTCGACGGATCAATCGGCTTGATGTCGGCAACGATGGATTTTACAAAGAAGTAAGCGCCACCAGCACCTACAATACCAAGCACTAGGCAGAGTAGAAAAATAATTTTTATCGCTTGTAAAAATCTATTCTTTTTCTTTTTCGTTTTTTTCTTTTTTGGTTGTTGATTCTGTGTCTTGTTTGGTTCCATACTAGACATTTCGACCTCCTATAAGTAACAATTACCTATTTAACCTAGAATATTATACCATATCACTTGCGTCCTTTCTGTGAATAAATGTACCTTATCATTAATTTGTAATAATTCTGTAGCATTTTGGATAATGTGCTGATGATAGACAGCGGAAAATCGTGGTATAATAAAAAAGTGGCAGACAGGAGGTTATTATGCTTATAGATGATGAAAATAAAATAATTGAAGATATAGAACAGAGAGCGATTTTAGTGGGTGTTTCCTTTGGAAGGGACGAATACGACATCGAAGAATCCATGAATGAGCTTAAGGAATTGACATTGGCTGCGAATGCAGAAGTAGCAGGCATTCTCATTCAAAACAAGGAACGTGTCGATGCGACTTTCTTCATTGGCAAGGGCAAGGTTGAAGAAGTACGTGAGGCCTGTGTGCTCAACGACGCTAACCTCGTCATATTTAATGATGAATTGTCAGGCGCTCAAATTAGAAATTTAGAGCAAGCGATGGATGTTAAGGTCATTGACCGTACAGCGCTTATTTTGGATATTTTTGCGGTCCGTGCGAAGACGAGAATTGCCAAGCTGCAGGTTGAATTGGCTCAGTTGAGATACAGACTGCCTAGATTGCAAGGACTTGGACAGTCGATGTCGCGAACAGGTGCGGGCATCGGTACTAGGGGTCCCGGTGAACAGAAACTGGAGTTGGATAGACGACGCATTCGCGAAAGAATTACTGAAATTCAACAGCAAATTAAGGAAGCCAATCAGACCCGTCAGGTGCAACGTGTTAAAAGGGATAAAAATGAAATTCCGATTGTCGCGGTCGTGGGTTATACCAATGCAGGTAAATCGACGATTATGAATAAAATCCTTGAAATGACCAATGAAGAGGATGTTACGGAAAAGCAGGTGTTTGCAAAAAATATGCTGTTTGCAACGCTGGATACTTACAGCAGACGTATTTCTTTGGATGAGAACAGGAATTTCATCTTGGTTGATACCGTCGGCTTTGTTTCTAAATTGCCTCACTCATTGGTAGAAGCTTTTAAGGCAACCCTGGAAGAGGTGAATGAAGCAGATTTACTGATCCATGTTGTGGATGCTTCCAACGAACATCAAAACATGCAGATGACGGTAACGCATCGTGTTCTTGACGAAATCGGTGCGGGCAATAAGAAGATGCTTTTCGCATACAATAAGATTGATTTGGTGGACCACGAGATCGATCATTTAAAGGAAGGCGCTTATCAGACTTCTGCGGTGACAGGTATGGGGCTTGATGGGTTGATTCAAGGCATTGTCAAAGAAGTCTTCAATGACATCGTCAGCGCAACCTTCCTCGTGCCGTTTGATCAGGGCAGAATTCTATCTGAACTTTGTAATGCAGGTAAGGTCTTGTCTACCGACTATTTGGAAACAGGGACCAAGGTGAGACTGGAACTACATGAGAAGGACTATAATAAGTACAAGAACTTTAGCATAGGTGAATAGATGAAGAGTTACAGAACCGTGCACGAAGCGGCAGAAAAAGAAATTGTCATCAGTAAATCCCGGTTTATAGGATACGTCAAACCTGTATCTACAGAAGAAGAGGCACAGGCCTTTGTTGATGAAATAAGGAAGAAGCACAGAACTGCCACACATAACGTTCCGGTTTACCTGTTAGGCGAAGACCATTCGATACAAAAGTACAGCGATGACGGTGAACCTTCTGGAACGGCTGGCGTACCTATACTCAATATGCTTAAGAATGAAGGTATTACGGACGTAGCTTTGGTGATTACAAGGTATTTTGGTGGTGTGAAGTTAGGTACTGGCGGATTGGTCAGAGCTTATACGCAAAGTGCCAAGGAAGCCTTGGAAGTAGCCAAAGTGATTGAAATGGTCAAATACGAGCTTGTAAGGGTCCGTTTGGAATACAATCAGCATGGTAAAATTCAACATTATCTTGAAAACAATCCCCAGTATCTTTTAAAGGATACCCTATACACCGATAAGGTGGAGGTTCTGATTTACACGAGACGGGAAGACGAAGAGGCTCTGATGAATAAAGTGACGGAAATATGCTGTGACGTCGGCCATGCGACTGTTTTAGAGGAAGCGTATTTAGCGATTTCCAATGGTGAATGGGTCAAGTAAAGGAGCGAAGCTATGGATAAAATGGATCTTTTAATGGATGAAATGTTGTCACTTAAGAAATGGGCAGTTGTTGGTGCAACGAGTAATCCTGACAAATTTGGCAACAAGATTTATATGAAGCTTAAAAGACAAGGCTATGATGTGACGCCGATCAACCCTGTCTATGATGAGGTCGATGGTGACGTCTGCTTCAATTCTTTGAAGGACATGCCGGAGATACCGGAGTGCGTCAGTGTGGTGGTCAGCCCAAAACGTGCCATCGTCACAGTAGAAGAAGCGATTGAACTAGGGATCAAACGCCTTTGGTTTCAACCGGGCACTTTTGATGAAGAAATATTGGATTTAGCTGAAAACAACGGCATTGAAATTGTCTATTACAATTGCGTGCTCGTTGAGATGGACCATAGAAAATAGTAAGGATAGGTGAAGAAAATGACATCAATTGAGCAAAAAATTGATCACGTCGTTCAGTGGTTGCAAGACCAAGTGAAGGCGTCTTGTACAAAGGGTATCGTTGTTGGACTTTCAGGTGGAATCGACTCGTCGGTAGTTGCGTTTTTGATTAAAAAGGCATTTCCAAATGATTCGCTAGGTGTGATTTTGCCTTGCAAGAGCCATTCGAAAGATGCGGAAGATGCCTATGAACTTGCAGAAGCCGTAGGTATCAAACATTTCGAGATTAATTTGTCTGATGCGCATCATGACCTTTTAAAAGGGATTGAAGGTGCCTTTGATGGAGAAGCTCATGATAACGATCGCATGATGGATGCGAATTTAAGAGCACGTCTTCGTATGACCACACTTTATGGCGTGGCAAATAAGCTGGGCTATTTGGTTGCAGGAACTGATAATGCAGCGGAGATTCTGACGGGTTACTTCACAAAGTACGGTGATGGCGGCGTGGATATTTTACCGATTGCCAACCTGACTAAAGGTGAAGTTTATGACTGGGCAAGACATTTAGGTGTGCCTGCATCTGTTATCGAAAGACCACCATCAGCAGGCTTGTGGGAAGGTCAAACCGATGAATCGGAAATGGGTACAACCTACAACATGATCGACGCTTACTTGCGTGGTGAAACGGTTCCGGAAAAAGATAAGGCAATCATCGAGGGTCTTAATAGACGCTCTGAACATAAGCGTAATATGCCACCAGCACCAGATTGGCCGTTCTAATATGTGATGATATGGAAAAGATATGAGATGAAACATGCATAAAGTGCATGTTTCTTTTTGTTATAGCTTTACATAAACAAACATCGAAAATCATAATTTCTATTAATGTAAATATATTGAAGATGTGCTATTCTATATTCAGACTAAAAAAAGAGGTGTTGTATGGGAAAAATGTTAAAGGGTTTCATTGGTTTAATTTTGATGATGACGATGTTGTTTTCATTGAACGTGACTGGATTTGCAGAGGCAGAAGACGATTACACGATTCTTATCTATATGAACGGTTCCGATTTGGAAAGTGCGTATGATGAGTTCGAACAGGCGTTTTTTGGCAGTGCAACAGCCGATTTAGAGGAAATGATTGCAGGCTATGACAACAATCAGAACATCAATGTGATTGTAGAAACGGGTGGCACGGCAAAATGGGCAAATGATTTTGTAGATGGAAAAAAGACACAGCGATTTGAACTAGTTGGAGGAAAGTTTTTAGAAGTGGGTAGTTTACCAAATCAGAATATGGGTTACAAGAAAACCTTGTCTGATTTTATCATTTGGGGTACTAGAAACTATCCAGCGAAAAAGACAGCTCTGATTCTATGGAATCACGGTGCTGGCCCTGTGGTTGGATACGGATATGATGAAAACTTTGATGGTGACAGTTTACAGTTAAACGAGCTTCATGAAGCGCTTAAAACAGCGTATAATACCACAGGTGTAAAATTTGAAATGTTGGGCTTTGATGCTTGCTTGATGGCCAGCTTAGAAGTGGCAGACGTTATTCAGGATTACGCCAACGTATTGGTCGGTTCCCAAGAGTTGGAGCCGGGACATGGCTGGCAGTATACAGAATTGATTAAAGCAATCATAGGAAATCCGAGTATTGACGGTGCGTCCTTAGGTCAGATTATCGCAGATACTTACTATCAACATGCGGTGGACAATCAAACGGAGGATGATATCACCTTGGCGGTAATCGATTTATCAAAAATCGAAAATGTGGTGCTTGCCTTTGAAGATTTGATTAAAGAGGCCAATAGCAAAATTACAGAGGATACATTTTTCTATGAATTTTCAAAATCAGCACTTTCTGCAAAGTCTTTCGGTGGTAATACAGAAGCCCAAGGTTATACGGATCTCATCGATTTAAAAGATTTTTCGGAGTATTTAAGTTCGTATCAAGCAGAAAAAGCGGCGAAACTTGCTCAAACCATCGATGAAGCTGTAGTTTATCGAATCGATGGGGATTTTGTATATAGCAGCTGTGGTTTGTCTATATACTTCCCTTACAGAGACAAAGACTATTATGAAGAAAATATGCTTTTATATAGTAAGAATAATTTTTCTGAAGTCTATATGACGTTTTTAAAGACTTTTAGAAATCGACTTGAGAAGTTGGTAGGTGATGGGACAATCGATTATACTTTTATTGAAGCGACAGATGAGTCACCATATTATGAACTTGTCTTTTCTGAAGATGAGATGAATAAAGTGTATTACATTTATATCGATTTGTATGAGGAGTCAACTAATCCTGAAGAAGATGGCTATCTTTACAGGTTCTTAGGAACGGATTCATTGGTGACTTATGATGAGGAAAGTGGCGGTTACCTAGACAACTTCCAATTCTTATGGACGATCTTTGGTGGTGAGCCACTAATGACCTATGTTGTATCCGATTATGATACCTTCATTGAGTATGAATCTCCAGTACTCTATAATGGAGAACTTATGAACTTGCTTTTTGCATGGGTATCGGATTATGAGACGGAAGTTCAACAAGTAGAAGAGAATGGCGTTATGGTGGAACAAACGGTTAATGTCGGTGAGCCTATTGGTGGACACTATGAGATTTACGGTTTACGTAGAGGCATTGATGAAGAAACGGGTATGCCAGACAAAAACTTATATCAACTAGAAGCAGGCAGTATCCTTACGCCTGTGTATGAAGCGATTACCGTGGATGGCAGAGATGTAATCATCGAAGGAACATCGGTTACCGTGACAGACGAGGTACAATTGATATTTGATGAACTTAAAGGTTCATCATTTCAGTTGGCATTTAGATTTATCGATTTCAGCTATGAAGCACACACGACTGATTTTTATCCATTTCAAAAAGCAGAGTAGTTATTAACCTAGAAACTCGAATCTTTATGATTCGAGTTTTTCTTTGTTTTTTGAGGTCTGTTTTTTTAATGAACCAAAAATGCTTTTGTTGATTAAGCGACAATATTAAGATTATTGTTTATCATTTGTAAACTTTTTGTGGGTTATATCGATTTAAAATGCGAAAAATGACAGAAAATTTAAAATCAGTCAGTAACCTAAAATATGCAAAAACCAGCTTAAATGCCTTAAGATTATTCAGAAAAAATAACACGTGCAAACTAGTAATAACAATGTTTTGATGTAGTTCAAAAAATGAACGCTTTTTTTTTGTTTCAAAAGTATTGACACTAGAAAAAATGCGTGTATATTTAGTATAGGTAATATAAAAAATAAGTTTTAATAAACGTTCTAAATGGACGTATTTTTTATGGATAAAAGTTTAGTGATAATAAACAATTTATTTAATTTTTGTTTAGGAGGAAAAATTTATGAAATTAGAGCAATTAGGAAGACACATTTTGGTGGAGTATTATAACTGTGATGCGGAGATTTTAAAGGATCACAAGTTAATTGAAGAGATGATGGTTGCGGCAGCGAAAAAGGCAAATGCTACAGTGGTTCAAAGTGTATTCCACTTATTCAACCCTTGGGGTGTAAGTGGCGCGGTTGTTATTTCAGAATCTCATTTAACAATCCATACATGGCCAGAGTTCGGCTATGCAGCAGTGGATTTATTTACTTGTGGCGATTCTGTAAACCCTTGGATTGCATTTGACTACTTAACAGAGTCACTTAAAGCTGAAAGAAGCGAGTCTATGGAAGTAACAAGAGGCATGGTAGACAAGATTAAAGCGTACTCTCCAGTACCTTTACAAATTGATAGCTTTAAAATGGAGGGTGCACAATAATGGAACTTTGGTACACGGAAGAGCAAACAGACAATATTAGATTTGGCGTTAAAGTTAAAAGACACTTATTCACGAATCAAAGTGATTTTCAAAAAGTAGACGTTATGGACTGTTTTGAATTAGGCAGAACATTGACATTAGATGGTTTGATGATGGTTAATGAAAAGGACGAGTTCATCTATCACGATATGATCGTTCATGTACCATTGGCAACAAACCCTGAAATAAAGCGAGTGCTTGTTATCGGCGGTGGCGATGGTGGTACGGTTAGAGAACTTTGTCGTTATGAAGGCATTGAAAAAATTGATATGGTAGAAATCGACAAAATGGTTGTTGATGTATCGAGAGAATACCTTCAATTTACAGCGTGTGCTTTAGATGATGAGCGTGTCACACTTTACTTCGAAGACGGTATCGAATTCGTAAAGGATAAAGTGGCATGCTACGATTTAATTTTAGTAGATTCAACAGATCCTATTGGACCAGGTGAAGGGCTTTTCACAGTTGATTTCTATTCAGACTGTTTTAAAGCTTTAACGGATAACGGTATTTTGGTTAATCAAAATGAGAGCCCATACTACGATCAGTTTTCACATGAATTTAAACGTGCGCATGCGAAGATCAACAAAATTTTTCCAGTAAGCAAGGTGTACCAATTCCATATGCCAACATACCCATCAGGTCACTGGCTATTCGGTTTTGCATCGAAAGGTCTTGATCCAGTAGACAACGAGGGCATCGAAAAATGGAATGAGCTTGGCTTGAAGACGCGTTACTACAATACAGATATTCACAGAGGTGCTTTTGCTTTACCAACTTATGTAAAGGAAATGATGAAAGATGAATAAGAATATATCAACCTTTATTGGCTGTGATTCGACATTTGAAGAGGCGGAAATTGTCGTATTTGGCGCACCATTTGATGGTACGACATCCTTTAGACCGGGGACACGTTTCGCACCGGGACTCATGAGACTGGAATCATACGGCTTAGAGACTTACAGTCCTTATTTGGACATAGACTTAGAAGACTATTATGTATTTGATGGCGGTGACTTGGAGTTGCCGTTTGGCAATACACAGCGCGTATTGGATGCAATAGAAAACTTTGCAGATGAAATTGTAAGCGCGGGTAAAATTCCATTCATGGTGGGTGGCGAGCATTTGGTCAGCCTACCTAACTTAAAGGCAGTGCACAAGAGATACCCTGAGGTGTCGATTCTGCATTTTGATGCTCATGCGGATTTGAGATCAGATTATATGGGAGAAGCTTTGTCCCATGCAACAGTTATGAGAAGAATCTGGAATGTTGTCGGGGATGATAAAATTTATCAGTTTGGTATCCGATCTTTTGAGAAAGCGGAAAGCGAGTTCAGCAAATACCATGCGACAACAGAAAAATTTAGCTGTGAAACGGTTCCGTCAGTTGTGGCAGCCTTAAAAGATAAACCCGTTTATGTGACTATAGATTTAGATATATTGGACCCATCTGTTTTTCCTGGTACAGGTACTATTGAACCGGGTGGCATTACTTTCAAAGAGCTTTTAACTGCTGTACACAGTTTGACAGGACTCAATATCGTTGGAGCAGATATTGTTGAGTTATCACCGCACAATGACACCAGCGGACTTTCAACCGCAGTGGCATGCAAAGTGCTTCGAGAATTACTGTTAACCATCTTAGCATAAAAAGAAGGGGGTAAACATGAAACAACCAACACCGCTGGCAGACGCATTGCTGGCATATGAAGAAAAAAATGTTGTACCTTTTGATGTACCCGGGCACAAGCGGGGCAAAGGTTGCGAAAAATTGAACGCTATTTTCGGAGAGCGCCTCGGTTCTCTGGATGTGAATTCTATGAAATGCTTGGACTATGTCAATCATCCTGTAAGCGTCATCAAGGAATCTGAAAACTTACTGGCAGAGCTTTATGGCAGTAAAGAGGCTTTCTTTCTTGTAAATGGCACAACATCAGGTGTTCAAGCCATGATTCTTAGCGTTTGTCAACCGGGTGAAAAGATTATTATGCCTAGAAATGCCCATAAATCCGCAATGAACGGATTGATCTTATCTGGAGCGATTCCTTTATACATCGCACCGGATTACGATGAAGAAATGGGTATCAGTTTAAATATAACCCTAGAGCAAATCCGAGAAATTGTGGAGATGGAAGGCGGTATAAAAGCTGTATTCCTCATCAATCCAACTTACTTCGGAATTGCCTCTGAATTGAAAGCAATTGTAGACTACTGTCACGAGCGTGATATCGTGGTCCTTGTAGATGAAGCACACGGTGCGCATCTGAACTTTTCCGATGAATTACCGATGTCAGCTATGGCTGCAGGTGCAGACATGTCCGCCATCAGCTTGCATAAAACAGGTGGTTCTATGACTCAAAGTTCTGCGCTACTGTTCAATAGTAACTTGATCCATCATGACGCGGTACGTCAAGCGATTAACCTTACACAGACGACAAGCGCTTCTTATATATTAATGACGAGTTTAGACCTTGCACGAGCAGAATTAGCTGAAAATGGGAAAGAACATTTTGAACGCATGCTTGACTTATCACGTTGGGCGCGGACTGAAATCAATAAGATTGATGGCCTTTATGCCTACGGTGAAGAAAAGCTGAATGGCAAGTCTTTTTATGCTTTTGATGAGACCAAACTTGTGATTAACCCATCGGGTCTTCACATGAGCGGTTTTGAGCTTTACGAGTGTTTAAGAGATACCTACAAAATTCAAATGGAGCTTGGAGAAATTTTCACGGTGCTTGCGATTATCAGCTTAGGGGATACCAAGGAAAATCTTCAAAAACTGATTGATGCTTTAAAGGACATTAGTGAAAACAACCCATGCCGTTTTCTAAGCGGTACTTGTGAGGAAATACCGATGTTCGGTGAGCAGATTCTATCACCTAGAGACGCTTTCTACGCTAAAAAGGAAGTCGTATTATTAGATGAGAGTATCGGTCGCATTGCTGGGGAATCCATTATGATCTATCCGCCGGGTATTCCGATTCTTGCACTGGGCGAAGTCATTACTAAGGAAGTCATCGACTATATTTGCTACATTAAAAAGAAAGAAGTCAGCTTCGCAAGTTCTTATGATGAAACGCTGGAGTCGATTAAAGTCGTAACGACAAAAAAATACGTAGAAAAATTGAGATAGTGGCTGAGCCGCTACTCATCAAGATAGAGACACTGATGTATTGGAAACGATACGCAGTGTCTTTTTTTTGTTGAGAAAACATTTATACATAAAAATATTACGATTTATAGAGATTTCTTACAAAAAATGTTAACATGAAAACGTATGAAAAAACAGCAAGGGAGCATATCTATGACAAATTTGTTTAAAAAGGGGTTATTGGTACTGAGCGCATTGCTAATGAGCGGAACACCGGTGTTTGCGGAAGAATCCTTGAATATTATCAAACCTTATGAAATGGAAGGGTATTACGTTTTTGAGAATCAAGAGAATTATGGTATTTGTACGAGTGACCATGAGATTGTAATACCGGCAAATAGCTCACTGGAAAGTCTTAATAAGCGCTATTTTATAGTTTCTGATGATGGTGAACATTATGGTCTGGTCGATGAAAATAATCAAGTGATTATTCCGATCCAGTATGAAAAACTGGAAAGGGAAGATGATTCAGATTTGATTGTAGGGAAAAAAGAAGATGGTGGTGAAGTTCTTTACTGGTTCGTGGATGGCAAACTTCAAACGTTGGATTTGAAGGATAAGAGATTGGGAACCAACGACCAGAATGGTTTCTATAGAGATTATTTTGCAGTCATCGATAAAAAAATTTCAAGGGTCGATCGGAAATTTTGGGATGTGCCCTTGTATATCATGAACAAAAGTGGTGATATCATCAGCGATTTGACCTTCAAGTACTTTTATGCCAAGGAGAATGGTCATAGTGTGGTCGAGACTGCCGATGGGAAATTTGGTCTTTTAGATGAAAAAGGAGTCTGGATTCTAGAGCCTGTTTATGATTATATCAGTCCTTACGATACGGAACTTAAAAGGAAGTCTTTTATCATTGCTAAGAAAGATGGGCTTTATGGTGGTTATGATTCCATGGGCAATAAGGTATTGAATACCGCTTATACTCATATGGCTTTTGTGAATTCGGATTACATTTTGGCATCGACAGATAACAACAAGACACAATCCGTATTGGATTTAGAGGGCAATGTTCTTTTGACTGTTAAAAATAAACGCATTATAGATCGGATAGAAGTGGATGGCAAGCCTTATTATATCTGCGAAAAGGGTATCGACTCCCAAAATGATTCAAGAGGATTGCTGAGAGCGGATGGAAGTTGGTTGATCCAACCTCAATTCAATAGTATTGGTTACAATGAGACTTATGGCTATTTTGCTTGTAGCACCTATTATCATGGTCTTTACTATTATAATAAGAAGGGACAGTCCATGACTTATATCGATTCTTCGACTTCAGGCACAAATGGGGATTACTATATTTCCAAAACAGATGGTCGAATGACCAATAAGCGCATTGAGAATTGCTACGGTGAACTGGTTCTAAAAGGATTCTGCATTACCAAATGGTTTGACGATGGATTTTATATCGCAGAGGACTACGATACGATCACTAAAATTCTTGATGGGCATAATAAAGTCATCTTTACAACCGATCAAATGGAATTTGCAGAAAGAGTAGGCGATATTTTTATATTTAGACATGATTATGATGAGGGATTTACCTTGTTGAATACCAGTATGGAAGCCTTCGATAACAACTATACAAAGCTTTTTGAATGTGAAGGCCAAGCACTATGGGCTTACAATGGTAAAATGCTGGAGAATTACGATATGCAGGGGCATTATCGCTTTAGCATTGACTATGATCCTATAGAATTCTACAATGGTCAGTTGATTTCAAAACCTATTAATGCAGCGGGACAAGGGGTACGCTCTGATTGGATGAAATATGGTTCGGATCCCAATAAACTTTATGGTCTAATCGATCCAAATACTGGAGAGATTGTTCTTGAGGTAAAGTATCCAACTATCAGTGAGGACAAATACGGTGCTTATATGGTGAAGGATGAAGAAAATCATTGGGGTGTGGTGGCTAAAAATGGCGATTGGATTATAGAGCCGGCTTATGCCAATGTCATTTCTGCCTATGACTATGATTTGAAAAAAATCACTCACTACAGAGTTCAAGATGATAATGAATTATGGGGTATCGTTGATATCGACGGTGATGTGCTTTTACCAACAACTTATATGAAAATAAGTCAGGTATTGACACCGACCTATGCCATTGTGGAAAAATATCAAGGTGCGCGCCGGGGCTATGGCAATGATTATGATTCCAAAGTAAGAGAATAAAGCGTTTACATGAATTGAAATCCAGTCTTATTAGGCTCTATAGCCATAAGCTGGATTTTTCTTTGGGACTGTGTTAAACTATTGGAGTGAATTTTTCTAAGGAGATGAAAGAATGGGTAGAATCGGCACGATTATCAATAAAAAAGGTAAAATGGACGCGAAACGCGCTAAAATCTTCACAAAACTAGGCCGTTACATTATGGTAGCAGCTAAAGATGGTGGCGGCGATCCAGCCTACAACGCAGCACTGAAATCGGCAATTGAAAAAGCAAAAGCGGCAAATATGCCAAATGACAACATTGATAGAGCGATTAAAAAAGGTACTGGTGACGGAGATGGCGCCATCTTTACAGAATTAACATATGAAGGTTACGGCCCAGCTGGTGTTGCAGTCCTTGTTGAATGTCTTACAGACAATACCAACAGAACAGCGGCTGACGTTAGATCCTACTTTGTAAAAGGTAAAGGTAATTTAGGAACAAACGGTTGCGTGAGCTTCATGTTCGACCGTAAAGGTGTTCTCGTTATCGATAAAACTGAGGGTATGGATGATGAAGTCGTAGAAATGGCAGCTATTGAAGCGGGTGCTGAAGATATATCTATAGAAGAAACACATTTTGAAATCTATACGGAGATTGCCGACTTCGCAGCGGTAAGGGACGCTCTTGCGGGTGAGGGCTATGAGTTCTCCATGGCAGAACTTCGTTATTTGCCACAAACGATGACGGCGCTTACTTCAGAGGAAGATATCAAGAATATGAACAAGCTGATTGACCTTCTTGAAGATAACGACGATGTTCAGAACGTTTACCATAACTGGGAAGAGACTGAAGCTTAGGTTTTGCAATAACCATATTGATTTGACATTTTGAATGATGATCAATATTTGCTTTTGAGTTACGGTGTACGAACACGTATTTTCTTTGAATTGTTAGATCGATTTTAAGAAAGTAGATGTTTTTATGTCAAAACTGTTGTCAAGGGTGGTTTAATGATGCAGTTTTGAAATTTTTGCATGGTGGTGACAATATTTAAAGGGTGTTAAAATATGATTTTGTATAGAAGTCATACTTTAACACCCTTTTTGATATTAGTATATGCAGAGCGCTTAGGGGGCACTCACATTATACATATTGGTGATGTAATTATACAATTTTAAGAACATGCCGTCCCGTGTGTGTGCCGGCCTTTATATTTTCAAACACTTCGTCTAAATTTTCCATAACAACATCTTTGACAATAGCTTGACTCATGATATGCCATTCATTTGCAAAACGTTTCCAAATTGCATCGCGATTTTCACTTGGGAAATTTACAGAGTCAACGCCTAGAATGCTAACACCTCTAAGGATAAATGGCATCACTGTAGAGTTGAATTTAATACCACCAGCATTACCACACATGCTCATGCTGCCGCCATAATATATTTGTGGTAGTATAGCAGAAGCTACTTCACCACCTACAACATCAAGAACATAATGGAATTTTTGCTTTTCAAGTGCTTTTGGTTTTTCAGGTAGTACATCGTGAGTCAGTAATACACTACTGGCGCCGATTGCGAGAAGTTGTTCGATTTCACTTTCGTCTCTTGTAAGCGCGTGAACATTCTTATAGCCACTTTTCTTAAGAAGTTGAATGGCAACACTTCCAACGCCTCCTGAGGCACCTGTAACAAGAATTTCCTGGTTCATATCAGGGGACATGCCTTTGGCTTCAAGTGTCATAATCGAAAGAGCGGCCGTAAATCCAGCAGTTCCAATAACCATGGCATCACGAAGTGATAAGCCCTCAGGCAATGCTACAACCCATTCTGCAGGTACTCTAACATACTCCGCATAACCGCCCGTATGTGTCATACCTGTTTGGAAACCAGTTACGATAACATTTTGTCCTTCTTTAAATTTGCTATTTTCAGATGAAACAACAGTCCCACTTAAATCAATACCAGGAATCATAGGATAGTTTCGAATGACGCCACCTTTTGTTTGTACGGCTAACATATCCTTATAGTTTACTGATGAGTACGCTACTTTAATCATTACATTGCCTTCTGAAAGCATTTCAGTTGTAATTCTTTCAATGGCATGTGAAACTTCACCGTTGTTTTCACGAACAACAACTGCTTTGAAATCACTATTCATATTTTATACCTTCCTCTTCATCTTATACAAATAATACTAATGCAAAACATTTCTGCATAAGAACTATTTACACTTCGAATATTATCAAAACTATGGTATACTGTCAATAGAAAAAAACGAGGTGAATGTATGGAAGTTAGAGAGTGTATTAATTTTTTATTGAGTGTTTCGCAAAATGTTGTGTTTAAGTATTTCTCAAAACGACTGTCAGAATATGGTGTAACGCCGTCACAGTATGGTGTGTTAAACTGTCTTTGGCAATATGGTGATTTGAGTCCATCAAGGATAAGTGAAATTCTGAGTCTAGAAGCATCTTCAGTGTCTGGGCTTCTTGATAGGATGCAGAAGAGTGGATTGATTGATAGACATATTGACCAAACTAATCGAAGGATTATTATTGTTTCTCCAACCGAAAAATCCATGGCGGTTAAAGACGGCGTGGAAGCAGTAGTTAAAGAGATGAATGATAAGTTTTTAGAACCCTTTTCAGATGAGGAAAGGAAAGCACTGAGGAAAGCACTTTTAACGATTATTAATATTGAATAGATACTGATTTGTCGAGTTTCTTAGTAGTAGGAGGTCTGCAATTATTTTCTATATTTTACTGGAGGTTTCATATGAATAAGAGTGCTGTTGATTATATGGGATTTGAGATAGGGCCAATCCGACCACCGAGCGAGCAGACAAGTTTACTACTTCGTGTTACACGAAATTGTCCGTGGAATAAATGTAAGTTTTGCGGTCTTTATAAGGGTCAATCTTTCAGTGTGAGAAAAAAAGAAGATGTGATTAGGGATTTAGAAATGATTCGATATTCTATTGACGCTCTTGAAGAAATGGAAGAATGTTCAGATCTTGAAAAGGGTGTTATTCAGAATACCTTGTTTGAAAAGCTTGGTAGAAACAACAAGCGTGTATACCAGATTGCATCAAATTGGTATCGTGCTGGTATGACATCTGTTTTTTTGCAAGATGGCAATACCATGGTTGTGAAGCCAGATGACATGGTTGAAATTTTACTGACCTTAAGAAGCTTGTTTCCAACGATTCAGCGGATTACCTCTTATGGACGTGCACATACTATTGCACGAATTTCAGATTGTGATTCATTACGCCTATCAAAAGCGGGACTTAACCGAATTCATATAGGTATGGAAACAGGGTCTGATGAAATTCTAAAAAGCGTTAACAAAGGGGTGGATAAATCAACTCAGATTATTGCTGGTCAAAAGGTGAGAGCAACTGGCATTGAACTGTCGGAGTATTTTATGCCAGGGCTTGGTGGCCGTGAGTTCTCAAATTCAAACGCATTAGAGACAGCGGATGCCATTAATCAGATTAATCCTAATTTCATAAGAATTAGAACATTGGCTGTCACAAAAAAATCAGAGCTCTATAAAGATTATGAATCGGGTATTTTTACTAGAACGAATGATGTTGACATGATGAAAGAGTTATATCTCTTTATTGAATCTTTAAATGGTATTTCTAGCATGATAAAGAGTGATCATATTTTGAATCTTATGACAGAGTTAGAAGGGAAATTACCTGAGGATAAGGAAAAAATGCTTTCAGTTATAAGTTGGTTTTTGGAATTATCTGAAGAGGATAAGATGCTCTTTAGAATAGGGAGAAGAGGGGGTATGCTTAAAGGCATACAAGACTTTGATATGGCATCTAAAAAGCGTATCGCAGAAATATGCGTTGCTAATAAGATTGACTATAGAAATGTTGATCAAATTGTTGATGAGATGATGAATCGATTTATTTAAGAAAACATAAAATTAAAAACATTAGACTGAAGGTAGAACTATAGAGTTGTGTAATTACACATAACTCTTTAATGTTTTTTTCGGACATTATAAATCTGACATATGTAAATGCTAAGTAACTTGGATAAAATTTGATCATTATTCCTGATACATTTACTATCACGGCAAGTGGTGTTTCTTCATCATATTACACATTAACAACGGACACCAATTCATTCAGCGTGAAAAATAACTATGGCTGGGCTGATGGTTTAATTGTTACATGTGTATCTGATTCGACAGGTGATTCGGTATCAATTACTATAGGATTAAGACCTTTGTAATTTGTATTTGATGTAAAAAATAGACTATATTAGACGTTTACCGTAACTCAAAAAAAATCAAAATGCTTTCAAAATCAGTTATATCAATGTTTTATGACTTGTTGATAAATTAGAGGACAATGACGACGTTCAGAACGTGTATCACAACTGGGAGAGATAGAAGAATAAGAATTTGCAATGCTTCTAGAATAATGGATTTAAATTACGGTATACGAGACACCTCCGATAGTTTGTTTATCATATTTAAACAAACTATCGGAGGTGTCTTTTAGGTTGATAAGAGTCTAAAAATTTCCTCCTCAAAAAAATATAGAATTTATTACCAATTAGACTTATAATTGAACTAGTTACTTGACTTTAAATAATGATCTTTTTTAGAGGGGGCTTTTTATGGAGTTACTGATATTTATAGGTATTATAGCACTGTCCGTGATGTTTCCGCCGATGGGGATTGTTCTTATTTTCGTCTTTGTTGGGCAGGTTATTAATTTGAGTAGAAAGAAGAAACGAAAAGAATCGGAAAAAAATGAGAGGTATAGAGAAGCTGTCGATAAGTTTAATGAAGGTATGCATTACTATCATATAACAGGAGCAACGGATCAAGTGACAGCTCTTGGTGGAGATCTCGAACTGATGCCAATAGCCCACTATATGTTTATTCGAAATGATAAACTGGTCTTTTTTCCAAATATTTCTTTTGGATATTTTGATGGATTGAATCCTTTAAAAGTTGTTGGAAGAGAGATTCCAGTAAAAGCAATACAGTCCTTCGAGAAGGAAGGCGATTTTTATACAGAAAACCAGGTATCCGGCGGCGGTGGTGGTGGATCATCTATGCTCGGAGCATATCTTGGAGAAGTTTCAGGTGGTAAAGACAGACATATAATCTATAGTCGTAGACCAGTGAATCTTATTCAATCGAAACTCATTAAACATGATAGTCGTTCTGTAACGCTTCGATTTAGAGATGAAAGCAATCTGGAGCATGCGTTAAAGTTTAATCATGGCGATTACAGGTTATTTCAGAAACTTATTCCAGAAAAAGAGTTGGAGCTCCAATATGAGCTGGATAGGCAGAAGATTCTTGATGAGAAGGTAAATAGGGAAGATAAAAATGTAGATGTAATGGATCAGATAAGGAAGTTAGGTCAATTGAGAGAAGAAGGTTTAATTGATGATACGGAATTTGAAGATAAAAAGGATGAACTTCTTGGTAGGCTGTAGAATGGTAAAAAAGTCTTATTAGGATAAGATATCAATATAATTATATGTTAATCAGCAACACCTTCACCTATGTCGGTTAAGACATAGATGAAGGTGTTTTTTTATGCCCGTTTTTCATACTTTCACACATTTTCACATGTGATTCAATCAATTTGCGGAAAATTTACCATGATCCCTCTCTATTCTTGAACTATGAAATAAAGAGACGAGGAGGTCACATGAGTACAATTTCAACAGTATCATCCAACTATATTATAGAACCAACTTCTGTGGAAACAGAAAACGATCCATTGACACTGAACGGGGAAGATTTTATGACGCTTATGCTGACGCAGATACAGAATCAAAATCCATTGGAACCGTCGGATAATATGGATTACATCACACAAACGGCACAATTTTCCGCGTTAGAGCAGATGGAAAGCATGAACAACTCCATTAACACAATGTATGCATTCGGGTTGATGGGCAAGGAAGTAACCATCGATAATGGCGATGGCACGACGGTAACGGGCATTGTGGATACGGTAACGATGAGTGGTGGTAGCAACTATTTGGAGATTGATGGTGTGCAATATAATTCGACGTTGGTTGTCAGCGCAGGTGAGCCTTCAACCAGCACTACAGAGGGGGATAAAACCTTATGATGTCAGCTCTTTTTACGGGTGTTTCGGCTATGAGCAGTAATCAAACGAAGATCGATGTAATTTCCAATAACATCGCCAACGCAAACACGGTAGGCTACAAATATCAAACGGTCAGTTTTGCTGATTCCTTAAGTCAGAAAATTAGTGGTGCGACAGCACCAACCAGCACCTCTGGTGGTAGTAATGCCATGCAAGTGGGACTTGGTGTCGGTGTGGCATCAGTCAATACAGTTACGACGGTGGGCAGTTTTCAATACACGGGCGCATCGACGGATTTAGCGATTAGCGGTGATGGTTATTTCATCGTTGATGATGGTGAAGGTGGTTATAATTTTACACGGGCAGGGAATTTCGGTGTCGATTCAGATGGTAATCTTGTCACTGCGGATGGTTATCTGGTTTGCGGATGGCAAAATATAACGACCAATACCGATGGTACTTACGATGTGGAAACCACTGAAGATCCACAACCGCTTAACATCTATTATGGTACGGAATCATCGAGCAAAACCATTGCGCCAAGTGCGACGACTGAGGTGGTTTTAACGGGCAACTTGAACGCCTCAGATGAGGAAAAGGGCACTGCCATGGATGATATAGGGACGGGCATCGATGATGGTGAGTCAGCCGATTATGTACTTCCTATGACGACGACGGATACCTTAGGTGCAGAGCACGATGTCAACATAGAATACTATAAATCCTATACGGAAACCAACGCTGACGGTGATGAAGAAACATCCTATTATTGGAGAGCGGTTGCTGAGGACGATACGGTTTTAAGTGAAGGCTATATCAAGTTTGATGAATCCGGGAAAATTATAACGGATGACACGGATTTTCCAACAACGGCTGAGGTCACTATGGATGTCAATGTAGCCGGTGCAGGCGATTATACCTTTGAAATGGATTTTTCATCACTGACGATGTATGGGTCTGACAGTAGCGTTTCCACTCAGTCGGTTGACGGGAATACAGCGGGAACACTGCTGGAATTTTCGATAGATTCCAACGGTGTTATTACAGGCACCTATTCCAATGGTCAGCAGCAAGCCCTCGGGGTTATAAGCTTGGCGAATTTTTCGAATCCGGCAGGTCTTGAAAAAACAGGGAGCAATCTATATGCTGAGACGGCGAACTCTGGCGAGTTTTCTGTGGCGTATGCACCGGGAGACGGCGGCACGGGTACCTTAAGTGTTGGCACACTTGAAATGTCCAACGTAGACCTATCAAACGAGTACAGCGAATTGATCCTTGCTCAAAGGGGTTATCAAGCGAGTTCATCGATCATTTCCACTGTGGATGAGATGCTTCAGATCTTGATGAGTCTCAAGAGTTAATCGCATGATTAGACGATGAGCAAGGGAGGCTAAAAATGAGTTTGACCAGTAGTTTATATACGGCATGTTCGGGTATGTCCGCAAGTCAAGCTTCTTTATCGGTTGTTTCAAATAACATCATCAACGTGGACACGGAAGGTTATTCGAGGCAACGTGTGAATACAGCTTCTGTTTATGCGGCGACGAGTGCCAGCACAACGAATATTGGCGGGGGTGTTCAGATACAGTCGGTTGAAAGTATCACCGATCAATTTTTACGAGATAGTGCCAGAGACAATAATGATGATTTAGGCTATTGGGATACTCAGAACAACTACCTTTCAGAGATAGAAACGTCCTACGGTGATATTTACGGCACCACACTCCAAACGGCGACCGATGATTATCTGAATGCGTGGGATGAGTTGTCCAAGGACCCATCAGATCAATCGTCGCGTGCACTGGTCTATGAGACGGGCGTGGCACTTAGTGACTCTATCAATGCCTTTTCCGATCAGATAGACGCCATTGAGCAGTCGGCGATTACGGAGGTCCAGGATACCGTTACAGACATCAATAGGATCACCGCATCTTTGGCAAGCATCAATGAACAGATTTCAAAGAATGTATCGGATGATTCCTTGGAACTGGTCGATGCAAGAGAGGCGCTTTTGGATGAGTTATCCCTTCTGGTGGATTGTACAACAAACTACCAGAGCGATGGAACGGTAGATGTCATTTCAAACAACGCGGTTCTCGTCAATGGCAAGACATCACAGGAATTATCAGTGGCGTTGACGCCGCCGAGCGGCATGCCAGTGGTGCAGTTGGAAAGCGGTAATACCTATTCCAATACCGGCGGCTCTCTCGGGGCTCTAACCAGTTTGTTGGATGAGGATGAGAGTCCAAGTTTTACTGAAATGCGCACGATTTTAAATGATGGGATCATGTCTCTGGTAGGTGAAGTGAATACATTGCACCAACAGGGTACGGGACTGGATGGTGAAACGGGTATCGACTTCTTTGTTGCAATCCATGAAGGTGAAGCCTTGGGTATTGGTAATCTGACCGTCAATGCCCTTTTAGAGGATGTCAATAAAATTGGCGCCTCTTTGTCCGGTGAAGAGGGCGATGGAGAAATCGCGACACAGATTTCAGAATTACAGGGTAGTAAGGTCATCACCTATGAAGGAACGAATGTGACCATAGATGATTATCTGGCGGCTTATACGGAATGGCTGGGTACTCAAACGCAAGTCGCTGAGTTTAACTTGGAAAGTTATACGGAATTAGGCACACAATTACAGGCGACCTTGAGTGAAATATCTTCTGTTTCATTGGATGATGAAATGTCCAATATGATCATGTATCAGCAAACTTATAATGCCAATGCCAATGTCATGGGCATCATCAACGAATTGCTGGATGAAATGATTCAAAAACTTGGCTAAGGAGGGATCGGTATGGCATCGACTTTTGGTGGTTTGAATATTTGTTCGGCAGGCCTTTATTCCAGCCAGACAAAATTGTATACAGCAAATGTCAATATTGCAAATGCTGCAGTGAAAGGTTATTCTTCACAAACGGTCGAACAGAGTTGTGGTTATACGACATCCGTGCAAAATGGTGTTGTTGTTTCCAGTGTGAATGCGGACGCATTGACGGTGTCCCAGGAACAGTCCGCTTATTTGAATCAGCGCTATTGGAACGAGATGCCTGATTTAGGCGAGTGGGAAACTAAAAGTGCTTCTTTAGCACAGATGGAGACCATATTGGATGAACTGGAAGAGAC
>JAFGTX010000147.1 GCA_016938815.1 Clostridia bacterium
AAAGAAGATATCGAAAACATGCTTGAAAAGGTCATCGAAGAGTCTATCACCATGTATACGTCCAATTCAGAGTTTGGTGAAGAGTGGGATATTGATGGTTTGAAAGAACACTTGCATCAAGTATTCTTACCAAAGGACGCTTATGAAGTAAAAGATCCTGAGTCGGTGACAAGAGAAGAAATCAAAGAAGATTTACTGGCGATTGCCCATAAACTATATGAAGAAAAAGAAGCGATGTTTACGCCTGAAAAAATGCGTGAAGTGGAGCGTTATGTACTCCTTAAAGTCGTTGATACGAAGTGGATTGACCATATCGACGCGATGGATCAGTTGAAACAGGGTATTGGACTTCGTGCTGTTGGTCAAGAGGATCCGGTGCGTGCTTACCAAGTTGAAGGTTTTGATATGTTCGCCGAGATGATTGACAGTATCCAGTTTGATACGATAAGATATCTATTTGGTGCCACACTTCACACCAGTACGGAAAGAAGACAACAGGCAGTTGTGACGGGATCTTCCAGCGCATCAACGGAAGGCGTTAAGAGTCAACCGGAAAAAAGAACAGATCCGAAGGTTGGCAGAAACGATCCATGTCCATGCGGTAGCGGCAAAAAATACAAAAAATGCTGTGGTGTAAACGATTAAAAGGGAGCTGAGCGTATGTTACTTGTAGAAAAAGCTATTCAAAAATTAAAAAGTATTGAGAAAACTCTGATTGAATTGCGGGAGTCTCTTTGACATAGCTGGCTTACAAGAAAAATGCGATGAGCTGGAATTGAAAATGACAGAAGAGGCATTTTGGTCTGATCCGGAAGTGGCTCAAAAGGTGCTGAAGCAGACCAAAATGATCAAATCGACCATAGAAGATTACGAAATATTGGCAAATGACTTTGAGGAAGCGACTCTTCTCGCCGATATGGCGATGGAAGAAGAAGACGCTTCCGTTGAAAAAGAGGTAGCAAGGCAAGTCGATCAATTGGAAGCGGCGGTGGAACAGATGATGCTCCGAACCCTGCTTTCAGGTGAGTACGACCAAAACAGCGCCATCCTGTCCATACATGCCGGAACGGGCGGAAGGGATGCGCAGGACTGGGCGGAACTCTTGATGCGGATGTATAGGCGCTGGGCGGACAAACAGCAGTATAGCGTCACGGTGCTGGATATTTTAACGGATACAGAGGCGGGTATCAAGAGCGTTACCCTTCTGATTGAAGGCCTTAACGCCTATGGTTTCTTGAAATCGGAAAAAGGCGTACACCGTCTCGTTCGGATCTCGCCCTTCGATTCTTCGGGCAAGCGTCATACGTCTTTTGCGTCTGTAGACGTCATGCCGGAACTGGATGACGATGTGGAAATCAACATCGATCCGTCTGAACTTAAAATCGATACCTACCGTTCGTCTGGAGCGGGTGGACAGCATGTCAACACCACGGATTCGGCTATTCGCATCACCCATTTGCCGACGGGCGTTGTCGTGACGTGCCAAAACCAGCGGTCACAATTGAGTAACAAGAACACAGCACTTAAAATGCTGATGGCGAAACTGATTGAATTAAAAGAACTTGAGCAAAAAGAAAAAATTGAAGATTTAAAAGGGGACTATTCCCAGATTGCTTGGGGGAGTCAGATCAGATCCTACGTTTTTCATCCGTACACTATGGTCAAAGACCATAGAACTAACGCTGAAAGTGGCAACATACAAAGTGTCATGGATGGTGATATAGATTTATTTATAAATGAGTATTTGCGTTCAGAGAGATAAATTAGGAGGAAATTATGTCTTTAATTATTAATCAAATTGCTCAAGAACTGAATTTAAAAGTCAGTCAAGTTGAAGCAACTGTTAAATTGATAGATGAGGGGAACACGATTCCTTTTATCGCCCGTTACCGTAAGGAGATGACGGGAGGTATCAGTGACGAAGTCCTTAGAGATTTTGACGACCGTTTGAAATACCTGAGAAACCTGGAAGAAAGAAAGGGCGAAGTCATTCGCATCATCGACGAGCAAGGCAAGCTGACACCGGAATTGAAAGCGGATATCGAAGCTGCAACCGTGCTTCAAAAGGTAGAGGACTTGTACCGACCGTTCAAGCAAAAGAAAAGTACCCGGGCGACCAAGGCGAAAGAAAAAGGTCTTGATCCTTTGGCTGAAGTAATCATGGCTCAAAAGGACCAGACGCCGATTGAAGTCCTAGCGGAAGCTTATATCAACGAGGAACTTGGTGTGAGTAACATCAAAGATGCTCTTGATGGTGCGATGGACATTATTGCAGAGCAGCTATCAGATAGTCCGGAGTATCGAGACTACATCAGAAACTTTGTACTTTCGGCAGGTACGATCGCGACTCTTGCCAGTGACCCAGAAGAAAAAACGGTTTATGAAATGTATTACGACTATTCGGAAGGTATCAAATCTATTCCGAATCATAGAATTTTAGCCATCAATAGAGGCGAAAAAGAAAAATTCCTAAAAGTTAAAATCAATATTGATGATGAAGCAATCAAGGCTTACATAAGCAAGCAAGTCATTATCGGCAGCACACAATTTACAGAAATTCTTGAAACGACAATTAACGATAGTATTAAGCGACTCATTATGCCATCGGTGGAAAGAGAAGTGCGTTCCATGTTGACGGAGCGTGCTGAAGAAGAGGCTATTAAAGTCTTCGCGAAGAACACGAAACCCCTACTGATGGTGCCGCCAGTCAAAGATGTACGTGTCTTGGCCATCGACCCAAGTTTTAGAACCGGCTGTAAGCTTGTCGTACTAGACGAAACCGGAAAATTGCTTGAGTATACGACGATTTATCCGAACGAACCTCAGAATCAAGTGGAAAAATCAAAGCAGGTATTAAAGAAACTGATTGAGAAATACGATATCAATGTGATTCCAATCGGTAACGGTACAGCCTCAAGAGAGACAGAACAACTGATTGCCGGATTACTCGGCGAATTGAAAAGAGAAGTTTACTACACGATTGTCAGTGAAGCAGGCGCTTCGGTATATTCAGCATCAAAACTAGCGACGGAAGAATATCCAGATATCGACGTTTCCATTAGAGGCGCGATTTCTATTGGTAGACGACTTCAAGACCCACTTGCAGAGCTTGTAAAGATTGATCCAAAGAGCATCGGTGTTGGCCAGTACCAACATGACCTTAACCAAAAGCGTCTGGGCGAATCTCTAGGCAATGTGGTTGAGGACTGCGTAAATAATGTTGGTGTCGATCTTAATACGGCATCGCCGTCCTTGCTGAATTACGTAGCAGGTATTAGTACGGCAACTGCCAAGAATATCGTAGCCTACAGGGAAGAAAACGGTAAGTTCATGAGCCGTGCTGAGCTTCTTAAAGTTAAACGTTTAGGGGACAAGGTCTACGAACAGTGCGCCGGCTTCCTTAGAATTGCCGAGAGTGAAAATCCACTGGATAATTCAGGGGTACATCCAGAATCTTACGAAGTGGCGGGACAGCTTTTATCGGCACTTGGCCTGAATATGAAAGACGTTGTCGGTCATCAACTTTCAGATATCGAAAACAGAATTGCTGAGCTGATACCTGAGAAGGCACAGCCGATGAATATCACGGGCAAAGGCTTTGATGCTCTTAAGCAGCTTCAAGTCAGCAACAAGAAAACAGACAAAAAGGACCATGCGAGACGTTATGAAAAAGGTCTTGAAAAGCTTTCTAAAGAGCTTGGCGCTGGTGTGCCAACGCTGAAAGATATCGTCGCAGAGCTTAAGAAACCGGGTCGTGACCCAAGAGAGGACATGCCAAAACCGATTTTCAGAAGTGATGTTCTTAAAATGGAAGATTTGCAGGTGGGTATGGTGCTTTCGGGTACGGTACGTAACGTCATTGACTTTGGTGCTTTTGTTGATATCGGTGTTAAACAAGACGGTTTGGTTCATATTTCACAACTGAGTGACCAATTTGTAAAAAATCCGATGAGCATTGTATCTGTTGGTGATATGGTAGAAGTTAAGATTATTGGTATCGACCTAGATAGAGGTAAAGTATCACTTTCTATGAAAGGTCTCAACAAGAAGAAGTAAGAGGCCCATACAATGATGGTTTTAAAGCACTGGTTTAGGGTAAATCCAAATCAGTGCTTTTTTTGAAAGTCCAGTGAAAAAGGAGGATATACATATGATAGTTATTAAAGGTGGTACGCTGTATACGATGGATGAACAGGGTGTCGTAGAGGCCGACCTACTCATTGAATCAGGACAAATTGTAAAAATAGACAAGAATATAGAGGTGACATCGGATATGACCGTGATTGATGCGGTAGGTCAACTGGTGTTTCCAGGATTTGTCGATGCCCACTGTCATTTAGGTCTTTGGGAAGACGCCATTGGTTTTGAAGGCGCAGACGGCAATGAAATCACCCATCCGATCACGCCTCAGCTTAGAGCGATAGACGGCATCAATCCGATGGATAGAACTTTTGAAGAGGCGCGCAACGGTGGTGTGACCTTGGTTGCAACAGGACCGGGCAGTGCCAATGTCATCGGAGGCCAGTTTGCGGCGATTAAAACGGCGGGATGTCGTATCGATGATATGATTGTGAAGGCACCTCTCGCGATGAAATGCGCTTTTGGAGAAAATCCAAAGCGTTGTTACCATGAAAGAAAGCAATCACCGACGACTCGTATGGCGATTGCGGCTGAATTGAGAGAAACCTTGACCAAGGCGAGGGAATATCAAGCAAAGAAATTGAGAGGCTTGGAAGACGAAAGTAAAATGCCGGATATCGATTTTAAATACGAGGCACTGTTGCCGGTACTTGAAAGAAAAATGCCACTCAAAGCGCATGCTCACAGGGCGGACGATATGTTGACAGCCCTTAGAATCGCTAAAGAATTTGATTTGGATATCACCTTGGACCACTGTACAGAAGGCCATTTGATAGCGGATATTTTAAAGGCTGAAAATGCTAAAGTTATTGTAGGACCAAGCTTTGGAGAACGCAGCAAGTTTGAGTTGAAGAACCTTACTTTTGAAACACCGGGCGTGCTTGAGAAGGCAGGTCTTGAAGTGGCGATTATGACCGATCATCCCGTGATTCCACTCCAACATCTACCGATGTGCGCGGGTCTCTCCGTGAAATCTGGCATGAGCCATGATGCCGCTTTAAGAGCGATTACTATCGTACCGGCAAAAATTCTTGGACTAGACCATCAAGTGGGGAGTTTAACCGTAGGCAAGGACGCGGATATTGTATTGTGGAATGGTGATCCGCTGAAATTAGAATCTGAAGTGCTCATGACGCTTATAAACGGTACCGTTGTCTATAGAAAATAAAAAGCATTGACTTGCTATTTCAAATTATGCATCATATACTATAGATTCGAGAAGATAAAAAGTTGAGGAGTCACTATGTTATTTGAATATATCTCCACTTCTCCGGAAGCAACGGAGGGGTTGGGTTTTAAACTGGGAAAGGTACTTTTAAAGGGGGACATTGTCTGCCTTTCTGGCGATCTTGGGACGGGCAAGACGACGCTCACTAAGTCGATTGCCGAAGCGCTTGAGGTTCATGAGTACGTCACCAGCCCAAGTTATACGATCGTCAATGAGTATGAGGGCCGTTTGCCGGTCTATCATTTTGACGTCTATCGTATCAATGAAATAGAAGAGTTGTATGAAATCGGTTATGAGGAATATTTTTTCGGTCAGGGTGTGACCATTATTGAATGGGCATCGATGATTATGGAACTGATTCCTGATGAAGCGATTAAAATTGTGATTGAACGATTGGATGACACGCAGCGCCGATTTGAAATTTCGGCGTCGGAAGACGTGATTCATCGTTTGGAAGAGGTGTTGTAATGCTAGTACTTGGAATTGATACATCGTCAAGCTCTGCCAGCGTGGCACTCTTAGATGACGGTCAACTGTTGGGGGAAGTCCTCGTTAACAGCACGAAGACTCATTCGCAAAAACTATTGCCGATTATCGATCAGTTGCTTTGCAACTGCGATGTTAAGGTCAAAGACTTAGATCTGATTGGTGTTGCAACGGGACCGGGTTCTTTTACCGGCGTTCGTATCGGTTTGTCTACGGCAAAGGGACTTGCACATCCTTTTAATATTCCGCTCGTTGAAGTGTCGACCCTTGAAGCGATGGGTTACAATTTGGTTTTTGCCGACACCTTGGTTTGTCCCATCTTCGATGCGAGAAGGGATCAGGTTTACACTCGGGTGATGGCGTGGGAGCAAGGGCTTCTAAAAACCATCATAGCAGATGAAAACTGCCTGATTGACGAATTGATGGATCAGCTGGAGGCGCTAGCGCGTCCGGTGACCTTTATTGGTGATGGTGTCTTGAAGTTTGAAACACGTCTAAAAGAGCGACTAGGTGAACGTGCGATTATGGCGCCGCAAAACACGCGTATGCCAAGAGGTTCATCTGTGGCACAGTGTGCTTTTGATAAACCGGAAAATGCACGTAGGAAATATGACGATGTCAAAGCAAATTACCTGAGAAAATCAGAAGCGGAACGCACCTATGAAGAAAATCAGCAGGCAGGCCAAGGTGCTGAGCTAAGCGAGAAGGAATAGGCCAATGGACTATATTATTCGAAGCATGACACTAGCGGATGTTCAAGCGGTTTGTGAAATTGAAAGTCTTTCTTTTGCTTCGCCGTGGACAGAAGCTTCCTTTATAAATGAATTAACAAACAATAAATTAGCGCATTATTATGTGGCCGAAGTATCCGGTCGCGTGGTGGCTTACTTGGGTGTCTGGTACATTCTTGATGAGGGACATATTACCAACATCGCAGTCAAACCAGCCTATCGTGGCAATGGCTACGGTCTGGCGCTTGTGTACCATCTCAAGTCAGTGGCACCAGAGAGTGGCATTGCTTGGCTGACTCTTGAAGTGCGCGTCAGCAATGTGCCGGCGATTGCCCTGTACGAAAAAATGGGATTCGAGACCCAAGGGATACGAAAAAAATACTACCAGGACAATGGCGAAGATGCCATGATCATGTGGTGTTCACTAGTAGAAGGTGCGGTTAGGGAATAGGTGACTTCATGAAAAAAAATTTAATTACACTGGCAATAGAAACAAGTTGTGATGAAACCTCTGTTGCCATTATGAAAAACGGCAGGACGGTACTTGCCAATGTTATTTACTCACAAATAGATATTCACGAAAAATTTGGCGGCGTGGTTCCAGAAGTCGCTTCCAGAAATCATGTGGAAAAAATCAGTCAGATTATCGACCAAGCTTTAGAAGAAGCCCAAGTGACCTTTGATGATATCGACATGGTGGGCACGACCTACGGTCCGGGTCTGGTTGGTGCCTTGTTGGTTGGTTTATCCACCGCCAAAGCTCTGGCTTATGCGATGGAGGTACCACTGGTACCGGTGAATCATATTGAAGGCCATATTTTTGCCAACTTCATCGAATACCCTGATTTGGAACCGCCTTTTCTCTGTTTGGTTGTTTCAGGTGGTCATACCCATCTGGTTCATGTGATGGACTACGGCAACTATGAGATTATGGGTAAGACGAGAGACGATGCGGCTGGAGAGGCCTATGACAAAGTGGCACGTACGTTGGGACTGGGTTATCCTGGTGGCCCTAAAATCGACAAAATGGCACGCGAAGGCAATCCGGAAGCCATTCATTTCACAAGGACCTATTTGGAGAAAGACACCTTCGATTTCAGCTTTAGTGGTATCAAATCAGGTGTTCTCAACTATGTGAACTCGGCAAGACAGAAGAAGGAACCATTAAATCTGCCGGACATTGCGGCGAGTTTCCAAGCATCCGTGATTGACGTGTTGACGACGAAGACGATTGACGCGGCAAGAAAAGCAGGCGTGGACAAAGTGGCACTTGCCGGTGGTGTAGCGGCTAATTCAGCGCTTAGACAAGCACTTGTGGATAAGTGTGGACAAGAAGGCTTTGAGTTTTTCTATCCGTCTCTTAAATTATGCACGGATAATGCAGCTATGATTGGTTGTGTCGCTTATTATGACTATCTTAGCGGTATCCGAGGTGACTTGAATACTAATGCGGTACCCAATCTGAAAATTGGGGATAAGTAGTTATGTTTACCCTAAGTCTTCTGTTAATAGTGGGTAAAATTGTGGATTAAACTGTGGATAATGTGAATAACTTGCTTAAATGGGCGCATAAGCGTGTTAGCCATGTGGAAAAAAATGTGGAAGGCTTTTTCGACATGTGGATAAACTTTTCACAAGTAAAATGCATCGTTTTTCATCAAAAAATGTAAAAAAACCTCCGACATCTATCGGAGGTTTTAATTTATTTTGCGCTTTCTAAATAAGCGATAATTTCTGAAACCGTTTTTAATTCTTCAGCGATGTGCTCTGGTATTTCGACATCAAATTCATCCTCGATGGCCATGATGATTTCCACTGCGTCCAGAGAATCTGCACCAAGGTCTTCTTCAAGGTTTGTGTCTAGAGTGATGCGTTCAGAATCTGTGATTCCAAGTTGTTCTTCGATAATTTGTTTGATTGAATTAAACATAAGTCCTCCTCATATATTTTTTTACCTACTATTTTTTATACACTACTCCATTCTTTTTGTCCATAAAAAAAATTGTATACATAAAATTTATAGGTAGGCTTCCCATTTTTCATAGAGCTGTTCAAGTTGTGATTTTAAAGATTCCAGTTGATTAGCGATGAAACTTACCTTTTCATGATCGTTGTAAAGTGATTCATCACACATATCGGTTTCCAACTGTAGGATTTCATGCTCTATATGGTGGATATCCGCTTCAATCTTTTCGAATTCTTTTTTTTGTCGTCGTTCTTCAGCCAGCTTTTCCTTTTCCTTACGGCGCTCATCCTTGATCTGCGTTTTTGTTTTCGCGCCTAGGGCGTCTTCTTCCTCTGGCTTAGTTGAACTCTCAGCCTGCTTTTCAAGGTAATAGTCGTAGTTGCCTAGATATTCGGTGATACCATCTTCGGCGAGGCATAGTATTTTCGAACAGACTTTATTTAAGAAGTAACGGTCGTGGGAAACCAGTAAAATCGTGCCTTCGAAAGATAACATGGCTTCTTCGAGGGCTTCCTTTGAGGGAATATCCAAATGGTTGGTTGGCTCATCAAGAAGCAGGAAGTTGGACTTGGAAAGCATCAATTTCAATAGTGAGAGACGGCCTCTTTCACCACCGCTGAGACTGGAAACTTCCTTAAAGACTTCTTCGCCGCTAAAGAGGAAGGAGCCAAGTAAACGGCGGATTTCCGAATTCTCCAGAAGCGGCATCTCGTCCGATATTTCGTCAAACAACGTATTAGTGTCGGTCAAATTCGACTGGTCCTGATCGTAGTAGCCAATGATGACGTTGTGACCAATTTTGACGGTGCCGCCACTAGAAGGCAGTTGGTCTGTCAATATCTTCAGAATTGTTGATTTGCCGACGCCGTTAGGTCCGATGAGACCGATGACGTCATTGGCATATACCGACAAATCGACGGCTTGGAAAATCGTCTTGTCATCGAAACGCTTGGACAGGTTTTGGACGTGCAAGACTTCCGTACCGCTTTTTTGCTTGGAAGTGAAGCGAATTTTTGCCCGACGATTATCGACAGTCGGCGCTTCTAATAACGCCACTTTCTCTAAAGCTTTTTCTCTACTTCTTGCTCGCTTTGCCAGTTTTTCGGTACCGTGTCCTTTGAAACGTCGGATAATCTCTTCCTGACGTGCCACTTCTTTTTGTTGCTTTTCGTATTCGCGCGCCATGGTCTCTAGACGTTGACGCTTGAAAGCCATAAAATCCGAGTAGGAACCATTATGTTCAAGGATGCCTTGATTCTCTATCTCTATGATCTTATTGGTTACCTGATCTAAAAAATACCGGTCATGGGATACAAGTATAATGGTGCCAGTATAGTTTTTAAGATAATTTTCAAGCCAGATGATGGCGTTGATGTCCAGATGGTTGGTCGGCTCGTCCAGAAAAAGGACATCCGGTTTTGTCAAAAGGAGTCTGGCGATGTTGAGTCGTGATTTCTGTCCGCCGCTGAGGCTGTTGACATTGCGGTCGAAGGCGTCTTCGGTGAAGCCGAGTCCTTTTAGGACACCTTGCACCTGACTCTTTACCGCATAGCCGTTTTGAGATTCAAAAGCATCGGTGAGTCGATGATAATCCTCTGAAAGTTGTTCGGGCACATCACTGTGTTCGACACTGACGGCTGCAATCTCATGTTCCAGCTGTCTAATTTGTGTTTCTAAAGCCGTGATTTCCTCAAAAACTTGATAGCAGTAATTAAAAAGGGTCAGTTCAGAATCCAATTCGTGATGCTGCTTTAAATAGCCGATACTGATATCTTTTGCATAGAATATATTGCCATCGTCATAGGAAAGTTCACCTGCCAAAATATTAAACAGCGTCGTTTTTCCGGCACCGTTTTTACCGATAAGGCCGACTCGGTCACCAGCGGAAACGGTGAAGGAAAGGTCCTTTAATATTAAATCTATACCGTAGTATTTGGTTACGTTTGTACATGAAATGCTGATCATTTTAGTCCTCCAATGTGCTTAGGTCATACAATATGATTATATCAGATAACCGGATGCAATATTAGAAAATATTATATGCAACTTTCAGATACGATATTGCCAAATATTTAACAAAAATGTTATGATAGTAATGATTTATGGGGTAATGGTAAGATTTTGAAATCGATACAAATGTATATTTGATGATGATTACAATTGAACTTGTTATTGGCAAGTGCTATAATGGCACTTAGGATATCATTTTTTGGAGTTGATTTTATGGATAATAGTATTTCGATGGCGGTCATTAAAAGATTGCCCAAATATCATAGGTATTTAAAAGAGCTTTTAGATCGGGATGTTAAGCGTATTTCTTCTAAAGAGCTCAGTGAGATTATAGGCTTTACAGCCTCACAAATCAGACAGGACTTGAATAATTTTGGCGGTTTTGGACAACAAGGTTATGGCTACAACGTAGAAGACTTGTACAAGGAAATCGGAAAAATATTAGGATTGACTAAAACTTATAAGACAGTCATCATCGGTGCGGGTAATTTAGGACAGGCACTGGCAAATTACACGAGCTTTGGAAGCTATGGTTTTGAGTTGGTGGGTATTTTCGATAAGAATCCTAAAATCGTTGGTCTGGAGATCAATGGTATTGAAGTCACTGATGTTGATTTGATGAAAAAATTCTTGGAAAACAACGATGTAGATATTGCTTACATCTGTACAAATAAGACGGGCGCTCAGTTTGTAGCGGATATATTGGTGCAGGCCAAAGTAAAGGCTATCTGGAACTTTGCACCGGTAGACTTAAAGGTCAGCGAAGATATTCGTGTGGAAAACGTACATTTGATAGACGATTTGTTGACACTTTCATATTTCTTAAAAGAGCAGGGTGAGTAGGCCTACTTTGCGCAATAGCTAGTGAAAATTCGAGTAGCTTCCATCTGAGGGGGCTACTTTGTGTTTTTTGAAAGATGAAAGAAAGAAACTTGCAAAAGGTAAATGCGATGCATTTATGATTGTTAAAATATTAATTAGTCTCTATGTTATACTGTGGGTGGTGATGCTATGTCAAAATACTATTTTGAAATTGGAACGATAATGATGAAGGTCATGAAACGTCTTATGACCATTGACCAGAAGAAAATCAAGGTGCAGGCGGATAAAGAGGGTTTTACCTTGCGAGAGAGTTTTTTTATCGTTGAGCTCGGGAGTCATGACTTCATGACCTTTGGCGATATAGAGAAATACCTTGAAATTGATCGAAAGACGCTGACGGCACTAATCGCGAAACTGAATAAAAAAACAGTCATCGAAAAACGTGCAGCGGAAACTGATAAGCGCTGCACCTATATTGTATTGACTGAAAAGGGACGACGTGTCCGGGAGGAACTACTGGAACAAGCCAGTGCGCTCATGAACTTTGCGGTTAATGATTTGACCATCAATGAAGAAATGGCGGTGCTCAAATTCTTCAGTAAGCTACTTCAAACGACAGTTCGTGCACCGGAGATTGAGACGTTTTCAAAAGAATAAAAGAATAGATGCGGATAAAAAAATAAACCCCTTGCATAGCAAGGGGTTTAAATAATGTTATACTTATTTAGGTTGTGGAGCGTCTACAGGACATACGTTAGCACAAGCGCCACAGTCGATGCAAGCGCTGTCATCGATTACGTAAATGCCGTCGCCAGCAGAAATACAGCTAACTGGACATTCTGGTTCGCAAGCGCCACAAGAAATACATGAATCATTAATGATATAAGCCATGATTAAGTTCCTCCTTAATTAGTCTCTTTGTTTACATATAAATTATAACAGCATGCTCTGGCTTGAAAACCGCTTTTTTAAAAAAAGGTAAAAAAAGAATACTATAAATAATGATAATCATTATTAATTAAATCAAGTCGCTTATAAGTTTAAATAAAGTTAACAAATAATTTTTAGATTTTTGCTGCGTTTAATAATATAATATAAGAGGACTGGAGGAAAGCGATGAAGATATATGCATTAGTCGGTGTCAGTGGCACTGGGAAAAGTCATCAAGCGCTTAACGTAGCAATTAATGAAGGGATACACTTTATAATTGACGATGGGTTGCTGATTTATGAACGAAAAAAGGTAGCGGGCTATTCAGCCAAAAAGGAACGCACCTATATGGGTGCGGTTAAACGTGCCATTTTTTTGGATTCAGAGCATCGCAATGAAGTGTCAGAGGCTTTGGCGCTGTACGCACCGGACAAGCTCCTGATTATCGGAACATCGACACGTATGGTGGAACGCATTGCTCAGCGATTGGGACTACACGGCATAGATCAATTTATTCAAATCGAAGAGGTTTCAACAGAGGAAGACATTCGTCTGGCGCGCTTTTATCGCGACACACAGGGGAAACACGTTATTCCTTTACCAACTGTAGAGGTAAAAAAGGATTTCTCGGGGTACTTCCAAGACACGTTGAAATTATTGATTCCAAATCGTTTTTTGAATAAGGATCACATCGTGGAAGAAAAGACGGTAATTCGTCCGACATTCAGCTATTTAGGGAATTACACTATCTCAAACAAAACAATTGTTGACATTGTGAAATATAGTGGTAGTATGGTTAAGGGCGTTTCCACAATTACGCGGGTGAAAACAGAAGGTAATGACGATTTAATAATTGACATCGAGTGTGGGTTTATACTTGGCTCACGTATCCACATCGTAGCGAAGGAAGCTCAAAAGGCCATAAAAATGGCAGTAGAAGAGATGACACAGTTGAATGTCAAGGCGATTAACTTGACTGTTAAGATTTTAACATAAAAATATTTTCGTCTGTTTACATGAAAAATGTAATATGTTATAATCCACTTGGAAAGCAATCATTTTGCAAGTGCACTTGCAATTTGCGAATATTTATTCAAGCGATATATTTTTTTAATTATCGGGAAAACGATTGTTCCAAGCGTTCCAACTTAGTCTATTATTATTTTATAAAATATTTATAAAGGGAGATGTTGACATGACTTATATCCAAAATGCGTTAGAAAACATTAAGAAAAGAAATGCACATGAAACTGAGTTTATCCAAGCGGTTGAAGAAGTATTTGCTTCTTTAGAGCCAGTTTTAGCTAAGCACCCAGAGTGGGTTGACGCTAACATTCTTGAAAGAATGGCTGAGCCTGAAAGACAAATTTCATTCAGAGTACCTTGGGTTGACGACGCTGGAAAACTTCAAGTTAACCGTGGTTTCAGAGTGCAGTTCAATGGCGCAATTGGACCATACAAAGGTGGTTTAAGATTCCATTCATCAGTTTACATTGGAATCATCAAATTCTTAGGATTTGAGCAAATCTTCAAGAACTCTTTAACTGGCTTACCAATCGGTGGCGGTAAAGGTGGTTCTGACTTCGACCCTAGAGGTAAATCAGATGCTGAAGTTATGAGATTCTGTCAAAGCTTCATGACTGAATTATATAGACATATTGGACCAGACGTTGACGTTCCAGCTGGAGACATCGGCGTAGGCGGAAGAGAAATCGGATTCCTTTACGGACAATACAGAAGAATCAGAGGCGCATTCGAAAATGGCGTTTTAACTGGTAAAGGCCTTCCATACGGTGGTTCTTTAATTAGACCAGAAGCTACTGGTTTCGGTGTAACTTACTTCGCTCAAGAAATTCTTAAGCATGAAGGCGAGTCTTTCGAAGGCAAAACAGTTGCTGTTTCAGGCTTCGGTAACGTAGCTTGGGGTGCTTGTATCAAAGTTAGAGACCTTGGTGGTAAAGTTGTTACTTTATCTGGTCCAGACGGATACGTTTACGACGCTGACGGTGTAACTACTGACGAAAAAATCGATTTCTTATTAGAAATGAGATCATCAGGTAGAGATAAAGTTCAAGATTACGCTGACAAATTCGGTTGTGAATTCTTCGCTGGCGAAAAACCTTGGGGTAGAAAAGTTGACATCGTTATGCCATGTGCTACTCAAAACGATATCCAAATCGACCATGCAAAAGCAATCGTTGCTAACGGTATAAAATACGTAGTTGAAGCTGCTAACATGCCTACAACTAACGAAGCGCTTGAATTCTTACAAGAAAAAGGCGTTATCGTAGGTCCTGCTAAAGCTGCTAATGCTGGTGGTGTTGCTTGTTCAGCTCTTGAAATGTCACAAAATAGCCAAAGACTTTCTTGGACTGCAGAAGAAGTTGACGCTAAATTACACCAAATCATGATCAACATTCATAACAATGCTGCTACAGCTGCTCAAGAGTACGGCTTTGGTTACAACTTAGTTGCTGGTGCTAACATCGCTGGTTTCGTTAAAGTTGCTGAAGCAATGGTAGCTCAAGGCGATTACTAGAATATAGATCAAAAAATGATTATACATCTGTTGGTGCCTCAGTGATGAGGAGAATAGGGAATGAAGTGTAAATCTTCAGCGGTCCCGCCACTGTAAGAGGGAGTTTTGCCATATGCCACTGCGCAAGCGGGAAGGCGGCAAAATATTGAAATCGAGCCAGGAGACCTACCAGTAGATGAATCAATATGAATTAGGTAAGGTTCATAGTGTGTTTGCTTTGCAAACACGCTATGGACCTTTTGTTATTTTAAGGAGGTTATGCGCGATGAACGCAATCGAAAAAATGAAAGAACAATTACATAGAATCAAACCGATATCGGCGGCTATGACACAGGAGGCAGAAAACCGGGTCAATAGTCTGATTAAGCCTAAAGGAAGTCTTGGTGATTTAGAAAAATTGTATATCCAACTAGCGGGTATCCAAAATACATTATACCCTTCGGTTGAAAAGAAGGCCGTGATCGTCTGTGCCGGAGACCACGGCGTGATCGCTGAGGGGGTGGCAACCTCTAAAAAAGACATCACGCTGATTCAAGCCAACAACATGATGCGTGGCGTTACTGGGGTATGTGCTTTATCAAGGCAAGTGGGTGCAGAAGTCGTGGTCGTAGATGTCGGTATCGATGCACCGGATGAAAAACGTCATCCTGAGATGATTAATAAAAACGTGATGAAGGGTAGCAATAACTTCTATAGAGAAAAGGCCATGTCCTATGAGCAAGCAATCCAATCGGTACAAGCGGGTATTGACGTGGCGCTTCAAAAGGTCAGTGAGGGTGTTCAACTTTTAGGTACCGGAGAAATGGGCATCGGTAATACGACGCCATCGGCGGCCATCGTTTCTGTCATCACAGGAGCCACGCCAGAGGCCGTAACGGGTGTGGGGGCGAATTTGCCACTGGAGAAATTGGCACATAAGGTCACTGTCGTCAAAGAAAGCATCGCCAAACATGCGCCGAATCCGGCGGACGGCTTTGATGTGCTCAGCAAAGTCGGCGGATTAGAAATCGGTGGTATGGCTGGTGTCATGATTGGTGGCGCCATGGCCGGTGTGCCGGTGGTGGTCGATGGTTTTATCTCCACAGCTGCTGCCGTCATCGCCTGTACGATAGAACCTAAAGTCAGGGACTATCTGATTGCATCACACGGCTCTATGGAACCGGGCGCCCGCATTGGTGCGGAACACTTGAACTTCAAGCAGTATCTACAACTGGATATGCGCCTGGGTGAAGGGACTGGCGCCGTTCTGATGTTCAATATCATCGATGCGGCTTGTCATATGAATCGTCATATGTTGACTTTTGAAGAAGCGGGCTTTATTGTCGACTAATATTTATGGTAATGTCACAACTCACAAAGTTGTTTTACGCCTTTTTTTGTGATATCCTTATATTTAATTAACAAAGGTAGTCGCTTAAGGGGGAAAAATTGTGATTCGGGAAACAGGGATTGAAGTAAGAGAAGTACTAGAAAAAAGCATATTCAAAAATAGTCGCGTATTGGCAGGCGCCGGGGGCCTCAACAATCGCATCGTCAAAGTGAACGTCCTGGTGGACCCAGACATTTTGAAGTTCGTTAAAGAAGGCGAATTTCTGTTGACGACAGCCTACTATTTTACAACCACTACTTTAGAAGAACAGAAAAAACTCATCAATGAATTGGCCCATCACAAATTATCTGGGATTGGCATCAAGGTAAAGCCACATCTCAAAGCCCTTGCCAAAGAAATTTTGGAGTTGGCAGACGAGTTGAACTTGCCGTTTATAGAAATTGACCATGAAATATCCTTTACGGATGTTATGGCATCCTTATATAGTGATATTTTCGATCAGCAGTCTCATGTTATTCGAAAGGTTGAAAAGGTGCATAATGACTCCATGAATACCGTGCTAAAGGGTGGTGGTATGGTGGATATCATAGAAGGCCTATCTTCGACGCTAGGCAATCCAATCATGGTAAAAGACCTTCATTTCGAAGAATTTGTTTTCAGCAAACAAGCGGATGAACAGCAGCGAGAACTGATGGTGGAAAGCATCAACAAAGTTAAAAAAGACTACAGCAAAATGCTATCGGACGGACATACCGTCATTGATAACCAGACCTTCGATGAACGGTCGGTGGATCGCGTGATTGTCCCGATACTCGTTAAGAACAGCATATACGGCTATCTATCGGTTTATGGCTTGCAAAAGGAAGTTTCCAGCTTTGATTCGCTCTATCTGGAATCGGTTTCGCCAATCGTCGCCATGGAATTCATCAAGAAGATTTCTGTACAGGAAGTGGAAAATAAGTATAAGTCAGAATTTTTCGAGGACCTGATTTCTTTAGATGAAAGAAGAAAGGCAAAAGCGATTGAGCGGGCGAGCTACTATCGACTGGATAAGAAAGCCTATTACAATATCTTGAGCATCAAATTTGAAAATATCGCCGACTTAAGTGGTGACGATTACAGTCAAAGCATCACTAAGGCCATGTATTTGATTGATCTGATCTGCAAAGATTTGGGCAATGTCTACCTCAGGGCCAACAAAGGCAAAAAAGTCTACGTTCTGATGATGTGGCATGAAATGAACGATGAGCAAGGGCGAAAGTTCAAAGAACTCGCTGAGCGCATCAATGAAGTGCTTTCAAATAAGATTCAGACGCTTAAAACACGCGTAGGACTGGGAAGAACCTACCTTGGCATTGATAATGTCTACAAGAGCTTAAAAGACTCAGAAAAGGCAATTGAGGCTTCTAAAACTTATATTGAATCCGACGTGATCGAGTTTGAAACCCTAGGGATTTACAAGATTTTCTGCCAAGACAATTTAAAGGAAGAACTTGTGAGTTTTTACAACGCTACTTTGAAGCCACTTGTGGATTATGACCGAAAAAGAGATACAGAACTTGTCAAATCTCTGATTGTATATTTTGAAACCAATGGCAATCTTAAAAAAATGTCAGAGCTCTTATTTACACACTACAACACAGTCTTATACCGCATTAACAGGATTCAAGAAATTACCAACAAGAACCTTGAAGCGGAGCGGGATCGTTATGGTCTTCAGACGGCGTTAAAAATTATGAAAATATTAGATTTATAGTAATTGTTTTATTTACAAATCCTATGGATTTTGATAACATTACGAAGTAAAAGAACCATTATTATAATGGTTCTTTTTTACGAGAATACTTATTCTCAAAAGTCAATGAACTTTATCATGAAAGGGGTACAAGAAATGAAGACAGATGTACAGATCGCTCAGGAAGCCAAGATGCTTCCAATCGTAGAAGTAGCATCAAAAGTAAACCTCAAGGCGTCAGACTTGGAGCTTTACGGAAACTACAAAGCGAAGATCCATTTAGATGTAATGGATCAGTTAAAGGACAAGGAAGACGGTAAGTTGATCCTTGTTACTGCTATCAACCCAACGGCTGCTGGTGAGGGGAAAACCACAACCAATGTTGGACTAAGCATGGGATTAAACAAAATTGGAAAAAAAGCGTTTACAGCACTTAGAGAGCCATCTTTAGGACCTTGTTTCGGTGTTAAAGGCGGTGCTGCAGGTGGTGGTTACGCTCAAGTAATACCTATGGATGACATCAACTTGCACTTTACAGGTGATATCCATGCGGTGACAACAGCAAACAACTTGTTGGCGGCACTACTCGACAACCACATGCATCAAGGGAACGTTTTGAAGATCGACCCTAAACGCATCTTGTGGAGAAGAGCTGTAGACATGAACGACCGTTCTTTGAGAGACATCACGATTGGTCTTGGTGCCAAAGGTAATGGTGTCACTAGACAAGACGGCTTTGATATATCGGTAGCCTCTGAAATTATGGCGATTCTTTGTCTGGCAACAGACCTAGAAGACCTGAAAGAAAGATTGGCTAAAATGGTAGTTGCTTATAGCTATGACCAACAACCCGTTACAGCAGGCCAGTTAGAAGCAACAGGCGCGTTGACACTACTGTTAAAAGACGCGATTATGCCAAACATCGTACAAACGTTAGAAAATACACCAGCTTTGATCCATGGTGGACCGTTTGCGAATATTGCACATGGCTGTAACTCTGTAATCGCAACAAAGATGGCTTTAAAACTTGCTGATTATGTTGTAACAGAAGCGGGATTCGGTGCTGACCTTGGTGCTGAGAAATTCTTCAACATCAAGTGTCGTTATGCAGGTTTAAAACCGGATGCAACAGTTATCGTTGCAACGGTTAGAGCGCTTAAAAACCATGGTGGCGTTGCGAAGGCAGATTTGAATCAAGAAAACCTTAAAGCTTTAGAAGCAGGCTTTGGTAACTTGGAAAAACAAATTGAAAACATTAGAAAGTTTAATGTGCCTGCAGTTGTGGCAATTAACGCCTTCCCAACAGACACAGACGCTGAGCTTAAGTTCGTTGAAGACCGTTGTAATGCAATGGGCATCGATGTCGTACTTTCAGAA
>JAFGTX010000148.1 GCA_016938815.1 Clostridia bacterium
ATGGATTTCCTCATCGCCTCAAGAGTATAGCCCATGGACTCTTCCGTTTTCCCTTTGCAGACACCGGCAAGAATCGCTTTTTTTCCTGCCGGCACTCTGGACCGCCATAGGGAGTCAGTATAATCGTTTAAAACAAATGACCGATCCAACAGTACCTTCATTTGAGCCGTTACGTTGTAATTATAGGATGGGGATGCCAAAATAATGCCATCCGCTGTTTTAATGGCTTGTAGAATTTCTGTAATTTCATCATCGATAAGACAGTTTCCCGTTTGCATACAATATTCACAATTGGTGCACGGTGACATCTGCCCTTGATCCAGATAAAACTTTTTAACCACTATAGAATTTTCTGCCAACGCTTCCGCGATGACATCCACTAACCGCTCTGTGTTTTCACCACGTCTGGGGCTACCTACAACTGCAATCCAATGCTTTGTTCTATGTAACATTCAATGCTCCTATCTTTTGCATTTTTTGCGTCCACTCAAGATCCATTTTTTCTAATCGTTTCTTTTTGAGGTTGTTTTTCACGATCCACTGTACATGCTTATTGGGTTCACGGATCAAATTTTCAAATTCTGCTTTCCCAAACGCAGGTGAAGCTACAACAGCAACACTCCAAGCATATCCCAGTGCCTGTCTTAATATCTTTTGATCATCGTCTATGCGATTTTCCCACCCCTTGAAAGATAGAGTAAAGGTCTTAAGGTGTTTAAAGGTCGCTTGTACAATCACTTCCTCATTCAGGACACATGGTTCACATAGTCCTGCAACAATGGCCCGTTGTTTTAACGCACTGCCGCCTGACCAAACTTCCATAACTTCAAGAACCGACTTGAAATTCCCGCCCATCAGTTCCTGAATACCCATCGCAACAGCTTCCCTTATTCTCCAACTGCTATGCTCCGAATAAGCTTCTACCCGAAGCAAAGCTTCCACTACATCCGATTTTTTCTGAACGCAAAAACCCAAGATACCACACATGGCGACAAACTCTTCCGGTGAGTTCTCCAAATCGTCCGTGATACTTTCCAAACACGCCATCACTTCTGCCATCGTGGATTGATGTGCGAATTCATAAAGCAATTCCAAATTACCACGCTTGCTCGGTAAATTAGAATGATCTTTCAAATACTCTACTGTAAAACTCATCTTATTCCTCCAAATTAGGCCAATCTGAATGCAATCAAAACCAAAAGCAGCAATCCCGTCAATACATTGCCATAAATAACGATATTGGATATCGGCAAATTAAAATGCTGTTCTCGTTTTACAAATACCTTATGTACCAAAAATGGTGCTAAACCGCCTAGTCCCATGAGCAGGCCAAGACCAACGCCTATAGCACTAAATTTTTCTATTTCCAAAACACCCCATAACATAATGATGATGATTGGAATATGCATCAATAAAAATCCTGTAATCTTTCCAGGCAATTTTAATATTTCCCACTCGCACTCATATGCCGATTCAATCTCATGAATCAG
>JAFGTX010000149.1 GCA_016938815.1 Clostridia bacterium
ACAAGAGACGATAAAGATTGTCCTGATTTCAAAACTTTAAAATCGGCTTATACACGTATCAACTTAGCGATTAAGGATGGTTCGGTTCTCTCAGCTTATGCTATTGGCAAAGGCGGTATTGCCGGTGCTTTATCGAAGATGAGCTTCGGTAATCGTATTGGTGCTACTTTGAATGAGGCGCTTGGTTTCGAGCAACTTTTCGAAGAGGCTTATGGCAGCATTCTTATGGAAGTGGCTGCGGATCGGGTATCGACATTGACACAAGGTGAACTTTCAGAGTCTTTTATCGCAATTGGTCAAACGACAGCGGATGGAAACATCGTAGCTGACGGTGCAACTGTTACAGTAATCGAAGCACTGACAGCATGGGAAAAACCTTTATCGAAAGTATTCCCATTAACAGAGCCGCTCGATGAACCCATTAGACAAATCGAATACAAGGCACAGACGATTAAACGTGCCACAGTTAAAATAGCAAAACCAAGAGTATTTATCCCAGCTTTTCCAGGAACCAACTGTGAATACGATACGGCAAGAGCCTTCGAAAAAGCGGGGGCAGAAGTAGAAATTGCCGTATTCCGAAACTTGAACAGCAACGACATTATGGCATCGGTAGACCATATGGTGAAACTTATCAACCAGTCACAAATCATCGCGATTCCAGGTGGTTTTAGCGCGGGCGATGAACCAGATGGTTCTGGTAAATTCATCGCATCGGTATTCAAGAATCCAAAGATGACAGAAGCAGTCATGAACTTACTCAATAACAGAGATGGTTTGATGTTGGGTATCTGTAACGGCTTCCAAGCATTGATTAAGTTAGGTCTCTTGCCATACGGTGAGATCAAGGATCTTGACGCATCAGCACCAACGGTGACTTTCAACAAGATTGGCCGCCACGTTTCCAGTATTGCAAGAGTAAAAGTGGCTTCCAACAAGTCGCCGTGGTTCATGGGTACTGAGGTGGGTCAGGTTTATAATACGCCGCTTTCTCACGGTGAAGGCCGCTTCGCGTGTCAGCCGGAAGAATTTGAACAATTAATCAAAAACGGTCAAATTGCAACACAATACGTGGACTATGACGATCAAGCGTCTAATGACGGTAGATACAATCCAAACGGGTCCCTCTGTGCAGTAGAGGGTATTACCAGCTTAGATGGTAGAATTTTAGGTAAGATGGGACATAACGAACGTGTTGGTAACCAAGTGATGAAAAACATCCCAGGTCAATACGACATCGGTATTTTCAAATCAGGTGTAAATTATTACAAATAGAGAGCGTTTTGCGGAGGTGCATGAATGAAAGTAGCAATTATCATGGGCAGTGACTCAGATTTAGAAGTTGTAAAAAAGGGTCTTAATATTTTAAAAGACTTTGGCGTCGAATTCGAAGCACGTGTGCTTTCGGCACATAGAACGCCTCATTTAGCGGTTGAATATGCCATGGGTCTCGAAGAGCGAGGCTTTGACGTCATCATTGGCGCAGCAGGTAAAGCGGCACACTTGCCAGGTGTCATCGCAGGGGTTACCAACCTTCCGGTGATTGGCTTGCCGATCAAGTCGTCTACAATGGATGGTCTTGATTCACTTCTTTCCATCGTACAAATGCCTTCAGGCGTACCGGTAGCAACGGTAGCGATTAACGGTGCAGAAAATGCCGCGCTTTTGGCTATTCAAATTTTAAGTGTGAAATCTCCAGAATTAAGAACAAAATTCAAAGCATATAAAGTGTCTATGGCGGAAGCTGTAGTGGCAAAAGATAAAAAAATTCAGGAATTGTTATAAGGAGGATTATCATGGAAAAGCGTGACATGTTATACGAAGGTAAAGCGAAGAAAGTTTTCAGAACAGATAACGACAAAGAGTACATTGTGTCTTACAAAGACGATGCAACGGCATTTAATGGTGTGAAAAAAGGTACCATCGCAGACAAAGGCGTGGTGAACAATACGATGTCAGCAGTCATTTTCAAAATGCTGGAAGAGAAAGGCATTCCTACACACTTGATTGAGTTGCTTAACGACAGAGAGACACTTGTCAAGGCGGTACAGATCATTCCGCTTGAAGTGATTCCAAGAAATATCGCTGCAGGTTCTCTTGCCAAGCGTTTAGGTCTTGAAGAAGGTACGGTTTTGAAAAGACCGGTACTTGAGTTATGCTACAAAAACGACGAGTTAGGCGATCCGATGATTAACGATTCTCATGTGTTGGCTGTAGGTTTAGCAACAGAAGAACAACTAGCTAAAGTAAAAGAGTATGCAATGAAAATCAACGACATCTTAGTGGTTTATTTTGCAGAACGTAAAATGAAACTTGTGGATTTTAAAATCGAGTTCGGTATATATGAGGGTGAAGTGATTCTTGCAGATGAGATTTCTCCAGATACCTGTAGACTGTGGGATGCGGATACAAACGAGAAATTGGACAAAGACCGTTTCAGAAGAGACTTAGGCAATGTGGAAGAGGCTTATCAAGAAGTACTAAAAAGATTATAATTATTAGAGTAAGATTCTGTTAACTTTTAGCAGAATCTTAGCTTGTTTATAAATGTTCCCAAAAATTAAATGGATGATTCATATGGAGGATACAGATGTTTGAACTAGATAAGTTAAAGGACGAGTGTGGTGTCATCGGCATTTACTCGCCTAAAGATGAAAGTATGGCACAGAAATTATGCTTCGGTCTTGTCGCATTACAGCATAGAGGACAGGAAAGCGCTGGTATGGCGATTCTTAAAGACAATAAAATGAAGTATTATAAGGAGATGGGTCTGGTACAGGAAATCTTCACAAAAGAAGTCTTGCATCGACTTGAAGGTGGCGACATCGGTATTGGTCATGTCAGATATTCGACGACGGGTGAAAGTTATGTAGCAAATGCTCAACCTCTTGTAGTGAACTACAAGGGCGGTAGCATCGCTCTTGCTCACAATGGTAACTTAGTCAATGCCAATACTCTTAGAGATGAGTTGGAAGAGCAAGGTTCTATTTTTCAAACCTCAATCGACAGTGAAGTCATCGCTAACTTAATTGCGAGAAACTACAGCTTAGGCTTAAAAGAAGCTATCGTGAAGTCTATGGAGCGCATCCGTGGTGCTTACGCTCTTACCATTATCTGCGGTGATAATCTGATTGGCGTCAGAGATCCAAATGGTATTCGTCCGCTGGTAATGGGCAAACTGGGTGATGGTTATGTCTTGGCGTCTGAAACAGTGGCGCTTGACGTGATTGGTGCCACTTTCGTGAGAGATATCGCACCGGGTGAAATGGTCATCATCAACAAGGATGGTGTGGATTCATCATTCTTCAGCACAGGTCAAAAATGTGCTCATTGTACTTTTGAGTATGTATACTTCGCTAGACCGGACAGTGACATGGACGGATCAAACATCTATATGACTAGAAGAAATGCTGGCAGAATCCTTGCGAAGAACCATCCGGTAGATGCAGATATGGTCATCGCGGTACCGGACTCTGGTATTGCGGCAGCGATTGGTTATGCAGAGGAGTCAGGCATTCCTTACGGTGTTGGTCTAATTAAAAACAAATACATGGGCAGAACTTTCATTCAACCAGATCAAAGCATGAGAGAATTGGCGGTTCGTTTGAAGCTCAACGTCCTTAAAGAAAATATAGAAGGCAAGCGCCTTATACTCATTGATGACTCGATTGTCAGGGGCACGACGAGTGGTAGAATCGTAAAAATGCTCAAGGATGCTGGTGCGGCAGAAGTGCATTTACGTGTCAGCTCGCCGCCAGTAAAACACTCTTGCTATTTCGGTATCGACACACCATCGAGAAAGCAATTGGTCGGTGCGGTGAAATCCATTGATGAGATTTGCGAAATGGTAGGCGCAGATAGTTTGGCTTATATCAGTATCGAAGGACTGATTGAATCGATTCAGATTCCGGGCGAAAAATTATGTACAGCATGCTTTAGCGGTGATTATCCGATGGCAGTGCCAAAGTCAGCTAATAAATTTGTATTCGAAAAATGTTAGGATAAGGTGAAAATATGTCAAAGATTACTTATAAAGACGCAGGTGTCGATGTACACGAAGGTTACAAAGCTGTAGAACTTATGAAAAAGCATGTAAAATCTACGTTCAACGAGAACGTGATTGGTGATTTAGGTAATTTCGGCGGTTTGTTCAAATTGGGCACCAATTTTGAAGAACCAGTACTGGTTTCAGGTACAGATGGCGTAGGGACCAAACTTAAAATCGCATTTTTGACGGACAAGCACAATACGGTAGGGATCGACTTGGTGGCCATGTGTGCTAACGATATCCTATGTTTAGGTGCGACACCTTTGTTTTTCCTTGATTACTTGGCGACAGGTCACCTTGAAGCCGAAAAAGCGGCATCGATCGTTGAAGGCGTGTGTGACGGTTGTCGTCAATCCGGTATGGCGCTACTAGGTGGCGAAACAGCTGAGATGCCGGGCTTTTATCAAGAAGGCGAATACGATATGGCAGGCTTTGCCGTAGGCGTTGTTGATAGAAAAAATATGATTGATGGCAGTACCATCAAAGTAGGACATAAGATCATCGGATTACCATCGACAGGCATTCATTCGAACGGCTACTCGCTTGTGAGAAAACTTTTCTTCGACACACTGAACATGTCAGTAGAAGATGAAGTGGCTGAACTTGGTGAGACGCTGGGAGAAGCCTTATTACGTCCGACAAAAATTTATGCCAAAGCGGTTGAAGCGGCTATGGCAGCGGCTAAAATAGATGGTATCTGTCACATTACAGGTGGTGGTTTCTACGAAAATATTCCTAGGGCTTTACCGGAAGGCGTTTCAGTTAAGATTGATAAGACATCTTGGACGAAACCAGCCATATTCGACTATATCATGCAAACGGGCAATATCGATGAAAAGGAGATGTTCGGTACATTTAACATGGGCATTGGTATGATGCTTTTTGTGGATGCAGCGGATGCGACATCGGTTGTTAAGGCGATTGAGGCAGCGGGAGAAACGGCATTTGTCATTGGTGATGTTGTAGCAGGTAATAAAGAGGTACTCATATAATGAAACGCATAGGGGTACTGGTTTCAGGTGGCGGCACGAATCTTCAAGCGATCATCGATGGGACTTTAAATGGCACAATACAAGGTGAAGTAGCACTTGTGGTTTCCAATCGCAAGAACGCATTTGGATTGGAGCGGGCAAAAAAACACGGTATTCCAGCGCTGTACATCGGTAAGGGCAACTATCCGGAACAAGCGGATGCGGACGCGGCACTGTTGGAAGCTCTCGAAAGTCATGAGGTCGATGTGGTGGTGCTGGCAGGCTATTTGAACATTCTATCTCCAGCTATGATTGCGCGTTACCGCAACAAAATTATCAATATTCATCCATCACTTATTCCGGCATATTCTGGTATGGGCTACTACGGCATGAAGGTTCATGAAGCTGTGATTGCCAATCACGAAGCTTATTCGGGTGCGACGGTGCATTTTGTCGATGAAGGTACAGATACAGGTGAAATTATCGTTCAAGAGCGTGTGAGGGTTTCTGAAGAGGATACACCAGAAACTTTGGCAAAAAAAGTGTTGGTAGTGGAGCATCGTTTATTGGTAGAGTCAACAGCAAAGCTGTGTTCGGGGAATTTATAATATAGGAGGAACTGAAGTTGATTAAAAGAGCGTTATTGAGTGTGTCGGATAAATCGGGTATTGTTGAATTTGCTAAAGGTCTTGTAGAGCAGGGGGTTACTTTGATCTCTACGGGTGGTACGAAATCGAAGCTGGAAGAGGCTGGATTGGTTGTCATGAGTATTGACGAAGTGACAGGTTTTCCAGAGTGCTTGGACGGTCGTGTAAAGACCCTTCATCCAAAAGTTCACGGCGGAATTTTAGGCATTCGTGATAATGCAGATCATCGCAAGCAAATGGAGACTTTGGAAATCGAGACCATCGATATGGTTGTCGTGAACCTTTATCCTTTCAAAAACACTGTGCTTAATCCGAATTCTAGCCACGAAGACATTATCGAGAACATCGACATCGGTGGTCCTACGATGATTCGTTCGGCGGCGAAAAATTATAACGACGTGACGGTTGTTGTTGATCCATCAGATTATGCAACGGTACTGGACATGATTAGAGAGCATGGCGATACGACAGCAGACTTCAGAATGGAACTGGCTTATAAAGTATTTGAGCATACATCGCATTATGATACGCTGATTGCGGCGTATATGCGTAAAAAATTGAACAAGACAGCATATCCAGAGACTTTTACGGTAACTTATGAAAAGGTTCAGGATTTACGATATGGTGAAAACCCTCATCAAGGTGCTGCTTTTTATAAAGAGGTGACTGATATTGAGGGCAGTTTGGCGACTGCTAAGCAATTGCATGGTAAAGAGCTTTCCTTCAATAACATCAACGATGCCAACGGCGCATTGGAACTTTTGAAAGAGTTTACAGAGCCGACGGTTGTAGCGGTTAAACATACCAATCCATGCGGTGTGGGTACCGGCATCAACATTTTCGATGCCTATATGAAGGCCTATGAGGCAGACCCTCAATCGATTTTTGGGGGCATCATCGCAGCCAACAGACCTATTGATGCTCAAACGGCAGAAAAAATTAATGAAATATTTGTTGAAATCGTTATTGCACCTGCATTTGATGAAGATGCACTAGAAATTTTGACAAAGAAAAAGAACGTTAGAATCATGGTTCTTGAAGCGATCTCGGTTAAACAAGCTCCAGATAAGAAAGATATCAAAAAAGTAAATGGCGGCATTCTCGTTCAAGACATCAACAGCCTTTTGATGGATGGCGACTACGAAGTGGCAACAGAGCGTATTCCAAACAAATCGGAAATCGAGGACTTGATGTTTGCTTGGAAGGTTGTCAAACATACAAAATCAAACGCTATTGTATTGGCGAAAAATAAGAAAACTCTTAGCGTGAGCCCAGGACAAACTAGCCGTGTTTGGGCGGTTGAAAACTGCATTAAGCAATCGCTGGAGCCTATTAAAGGTGGCGTCATGGCCTCAGATGCTTACTTCCCATTCGCTGATTCGATTGAAACAGCGGCAAAAGTGGGTGTTACTGCCATTATCCAGCCAGGAGGTTCGATCAGAGACCAAGAGTCTATTGATGCAGCCAACAAATATGGCATTGCGATGATTTTCACAGGTATGAGACACTTTAAGCACTAATTTAAGGAGAGAAACGTCATGAAAGTATTGGTAATCGGTAATGGCGGTAGAGAACACGCCATTCTTTGGAAAATGAAGCAAAGCGGAAAAGTAGAAACGCTCTTTATAGCACCGGGCAATGCGGGTATGGAAAACTTAGCGACTTTGGTACCACTGCAAGTAAGTCAAGGCAAGGAATTGGCACAGTTTGCCAAGGATCAGGGTGTGGATTTGACCATTGTTGGACCAGAAGCGCCCCTTGTAGAAGGTATTGTAGATATTTTCAAAAGTGAAGGCCTTCGTGTCATTGGACCACATGGTGAAGCGGCTCAGCTGGAGGGCTCCAAGGCATTTGCAAAAGACTTTATGACGCGTCATGAGATTCCGACGGCGGCTTATGAGGAATTCACGGATGTGGACGCGGCGATAGCGGCTGTGGATCGTTTTGGATTCCCTACGGTCATCAAGGCTGATGGTCTTGCGGCGGGTAAAGGTGTTATTATCGCTGAGACGAAAGAGGATGCCATCACGGCGCTTAAGGACATGATGGTTGATAAGAAATTTGACGATGCCGGAGACAAAATCGTGCTGGAAGAATTTTTAACGGGCATAGAGGCATCGGTACTCTGTTTTGTCGATGAAGATACGATTGTGCCAATGGAAAGTGCACAAGACTACAAACGTGCTTATGACGGTGATATGGGACTTAATACAGGTGGTATGGGGACCTATTCGCCAAGTCTACTTTTCAACGACGAAATTAAAAACATCGTGAGAGATGAGATTTTGACACCCTTCCATGAAGGACTGAAAAAAGACGGTTTGACTTATCGAGGCATCATCTTCATCGGTATTATGATTAAAAATACCGATGTTAAAGTCATCGAATTTAACGTGAGATTCGGTGATCCTGAGACACAATCGATTATGGCGCGATTGAACACGGATCTCATCGATATCTTTATGGCTATGTCTGAAAACAAGCTGAAAGAATTGGATATACAGTGGTCTAATCAACATGCGGTATGCGTGATGATGGCATCCGGAGGTTATCCAGACGCTTACGAAAAGGGTAAGGCGATTATCGGCATTACGGAAGACATGCTCGTCTTCCACAGTGGCACGAAACGGGTTGGTGCTGAGCTTCAAACCAATGGCGGTCGTGTACTGGGGGTCATGGGTGTTGCGGATTCTTTGGAACTGGCGAGGGCAAAGGCTTATGAGAATGTTGCTAAAATCCAATTCGAAGGTGCGCATTTTAGAACGGATATAGGCACGATTGTAAAAAGTAAATAATATGAAAGCCGCATTGCGGCTTTTTATTTTTTTTGAAAGGCTTTATGGTGATTTGTGTTAGAATGGACATAAGAAATGACAGAGTAAGGATAGATAAACATGAGAAAATTAGTGGTGGGCATACTGGCACATGTTGATGCGGGCAAGACGACCCTGTCGGAAAGTATGCTCTTTTTAAGTGGTAAAATACGCCGTCTAGGACGGGTGGATAATAAAGATGCCTATTTGGATACCTATGCGCTTGAAAAGCAGCGTGGCATTACCATATTTTCAAAACAGGCGGTTATGGCTTTTGACGATACGGAAATCACTTTGATGGATACGCCGGGACATGTGGATTTTTCTGCCGAAATGGAGCGGACGCTTCAAATTTTGGATTATGCCATTTTGGTCGTGAACGGTGCCGATGGTGTTCAGGGGCATACGAAGACCCTTTGGGAGTTGCTGAGAATCTATAGAATCCCGACTTTTATTTTTGTGAACAAGATGGATCAGCAGGGGACAGATGCCGATGTCTTGATGACGGCCTTGGCGACAAATCTAAGTGACAAATGTCTTGCCTTTGACGGGTCGCCGGATGTGGAATGGTTTGAACAACTGGCCCTATGTGATGAAGAGGTGATGACCCAGTATCTTGAAACGGAAGCCGTTACCCAGAATACGATTAAGCGGCTTGTCTGGCAGCGCAAGGTTTTTCCGGTTTATTTTGGCTCTGCTTTGAGACAGATCGGTGTGGATGCCTTTGTGGAAGGCTTGCTGACTTATTCAGTGGCTCCAACTTATCCGGAAAGTTTTGGTGCGAAAGTTTTTAAAATTACAAGGGACGCTCAGGGCAATCGCTTGACCCATCTTAAGGTGACAGGTGGCCTGCTTAAAGTCAAGGATACGGTTGAAAGTGCTGAAGGGGTTGAAAAAATCAATCAGATTCGTATTTACTCCGGCGAAAAATTTGTGACGGCTGATACCTTGACGGCGGGCAGTGTCTGTGCGGTGACGGGTTTGACGCAGACGAAACCCGGAGAAGGTCTTGGCATCGATCAGACCTCTATGTTGCCGATACTGGAGCCAGTGCTCTCTTATCGATTAATTTTACCTGCTGATGCAGATGTAAGGGTGGTCCTACCCAAACTTAGAGAAATAGAAGAAGAGGAACCGGCACTGAAAATTGTGTGGCATGAGGTTCTTCAGGAAATCAATGTACAAATCATGGGCGCGGTTCAGATTGAAGTGCTTCAAGCTATGTTATTGGAACGTTTTGACTTGGAAATCACTTTTGGTGATGTCCAGATTGTCTATAAGGAGACCATCGATTCCGTGGTGGAAGGCGTTGGCCATTTTGAACCGCTCCGTCATTATGCCGAAGTGCATTTGCTTATGGAACCGGGTGAACGTGGTAGCGGCATGCAGTTTTTCGCGGATTGTTCAGAGGATGAATTGGATAAGAACTGGCAACGTCTGGTCTTGACCCACCTCAATGAAAAAAATCACATCGGCGTTTTGACAGGCAGTCCTCTTACGGATATGAAGGTGACTTTGGTGGCAGGTCGGGGGCACAACAAGCATACCGAGGGCGGTGACTTTAGAGAAGCGACTTTTAGAGCGCTTAGACAAGGCCTAAAAGAGGCGACGTCTGTGCTCTTAGAACCCTACTACCAGTTTAGGATGGAATTGCCGGAAAACTATGTCGGTAGGGCCATGACGGATATTGATCATATGCAGGGTCACTGCTTGATTGAAAGCACAGAGGGTGGTGTCACGGTTTTGGTTGGTGATGGACCGGTGGCGACGCTGCGCAATTATCAGCAGGAATTGAGTGCCTACACCAAAGGAAACGGAAAAATGTGGCTTTCGATTAAAGGTTACGATCGCTGTCATAACGCGTCAGAAGTGATTGAAGCCATTGCTTATGATTCGGAAAGGGATGTTTTGAACCCCACAGGATCTGTTTTCTGTGCTCATGGTTCCGGTTACTTGGTACCTTGGGACGAAGTCAAAGGACAGATGCACGTCGAGGCGTATTTGAAGCCGGAGCGACGTGTTTCTGAGGATTATGATAGGGAAATGCCTTCGGTCAAGGGAGAAGAATGGATCAGTCTCGAAGAAATCGATGAGATTTTCAATAGGACCTATTATGCCAATCAGGGCAGGAAAAATGCTTGGAAACGGCCGAAAAGTGCTAAGGAAAGCTACTATGACTCGGTGACCTATAAAGGCACCATGAAAGCTAAATCGAGGGGAGAAGCCTACCTCTTAGTGGATGGCTACAATATTATTTTTGCGTGGCCAGAACTTGATAAATTGGCGCAGGAGAGTATGGACGGGGCAAGGCTCAAATTAATCGATATTTTGAGCAATTATCAGGCAATCAAGCAGTGTCAGATCATTCTTGTGTTTGACGCCTATCGTGTGGCAGGCCATAAGGAATCCTCGGAGATGTATCATAATATCCGCGTGGTCTTTACAGCGGAAGCCCAAACAGCAGATCATTATATAGAAAAATTTGCCCATACCCATCAGAAAGATTACCAGATTACCGTGGCGACTTCCGATGGACTTCAGCAAATCATTATACGCGGTGCGGGTGCGGCATTGCTTTCGGCGAGAGAACTTAGAGAAGCGGTCCTCGCTGCGGAGGAGACACTGAGCAAGGAACATTTGAGTCAAGAGAACACCCACCGTACGACCATTGAGGAAGTCATTGGAGAAGCCGAAAAGGCACAGCTGAAAAAGAGCACCCAATCAGAGGACTAGACGTTGGCAGAGCGTGCCAAGACACTTTTCTTTTCCTTTAAAGTAGTCCAATCTGCAAATCTCAAGAAGAGGGCACCCATGAGGCAGATGATGACATTGCT
>JAFGTX010000018.1 GCA_016938815.1 Clostridia bacterium
AATCTTGATAAACGAATCCGGCATGATCATACCTTAAGAAAAATCCAGGAGAAAATCGACTTTGATTTCATATATGATGAAGTCAAAGACTCTTATGGAAATAATGGGAATGTCTCAGTACCTCCCCCTGTTATTCTCAAGATGATGTTTCTCCTTATCTTTTATAATGTCAGGTCTGAACGGGAATTGATCAATACGATTCCAGAACGCCTGGATTGGCTGTGGTTCCTTGGTTACGATCTTGAAGATGAAATTCCAAATCACAGCGTCTTGAGCAAAGCCAGAGACCGGTGGGGCGCAAAAGCGTTCAGAAAATTCTTTGAACGGATCGTCCGGAAATGCATTGAAGCTGGTCTTGTTGGCGGCGGCAAACTCTTTGTTGACGCCAGTCTCATTGACGCAGATGCTTCCAATAATTCTGTGGTAGATACTCACCGGTTGAATAGATATTTAAATGAAGGCTATAAGCATCTTGAAAAACGCCTGGATGATTTAGAAGTTCAGAAAACCACACCAGCCAATACCCGTTTTATTTCAACCACTGATCCTGATGCCTCGGTTACACGGCATAGCAGTGGCAAATCAAAGTTACGATATAAGACGCATCGAGCGGTAGACGAAAGATGCGAAGTGATAACAGCCACAAAAATTACTCCCGGTTCTGTGGATGATGGTCATGTCCTGAAAGAGATGATTGATATCCATGAGCAAAACACACAAAAGAAAGTTGATACAGCGGTAGGAGACAGTAAATACGGAACTATTGACAACTTCCTTCTCTGCCATGATTTAGGGATCAAGGCCCATATGCCTTCCCTTGAAGAGGCACACAGGGGATTTGGGACACAAAAGGGTATCTTTCCAAAAGAAAATTTTTCCTATGATCCCGAGAAAGATATCTTTATCTGCCCTGCCGGACAAATATTGCGAAAACGCAATTACAATAAGAAGCGCAGACACTATGAATACAAAGCCTCAGCCAAAGTTTGTGATCAGTGTGAACTTAGGAATCAGTGCACCCGGGCAAAAGAAGGAAGAACACAAAAAAGACATGCAAGGCAAGACGATTTAGATATCATGCTTGAAGAAGCAAAATGTAAGAGTGCAAAGCGAGACATAAAACATCGCCAGGATTTATCAGAGCGATCATTTGCCTGGTCAACAAGATATGGATTCAAGCGTGCAAAGTGGCGCAGATTATGGCGAATGGAAATCCAGGATTTCCTTATTGCCGCCATTCAGAACATCACTATCCTCATCAGGCAGCCAAAGAATAGAATGTCAAAGAGCAGCGTTAAAACAGTGGAATGTAACTACTATCTGAAAAGGGAGTTATGTAATCCCATTATACGATCTTGCATTACGGTAATTGATGGTCACTTCAATAAGGCTTTGGGGTTTGGATTATTTGCCTTAAGATAATAACCAATAAAAGTTTTCGGTGAATAAATCTTCTGAAATCCCTTTTTCAAAAACAGTTTGGGCAACAGACCGT
>JAFGTX010000150.1 GCA_016938815.1 Clostridia bacterium
AGCTCAGTTGGTAGAGCAGCTGACTCTTAATCAGCGGGTCGTGGGTTCGATCCCCTCACAACCCACCAAATAAAACAGGCACTTAGCAAAATATATTGCTAGGTGTCTTTTTTTGAGGCTAACCAAAAGCTAACTACATACACGAAAGCTAGAACCATCAAGATGCAAATGGGTCGTTACCGCATCAGCGTTAACGGACTTCATCATGGCTTTGGTTTAGCAAGATCCTGGCTACGGTGTTCTGGCTCATTAGCCAGTCTATTACTTTTGTGGAATATATCAAACTGTAACTAATGGGCGTATAGCATTAAATCCGCCATCAACAGATAAAATTTGCCCTGTAATTTGTGCTTCTTCAAGCAAAAATAGTATGGTCTTTGCAACTTGATTTGACTGAATTAACTCACCAAGAGGGTACTGTTTTTGAGCCATTTTACGACTTTGTTCATTACGCAATAAATGCGCTGCAGCCCTTGTATCCATTAGGCCTGAGCGAACTGCGTTAATGCGAATTCCGTCGCGGGCATGTGTCGCTGCAGAAGCCCTGACTAGCGATTCAAGGCCACCTTTGGCAGCAGCTACCGCTTCATGAAAAGCAACCCCACTTTCTGAGACCACTGATGATACGAAAACGACGCTCCCACCATAACCTCTTTTTCTTCGAAGTGTCACAAATGCTTTTAACATAAAAAAAGCAGAGTCTAGATTGGCTGCAAGACAAGCCCGGTACTGTTCCTCAGATGTTTGCAATAATCCGGCTAATAGAAAAGAACCAGCTAGATGTACAAGCCCTTCAGGAACTTCATCACGCTCCATAAAAAAATTCACAACCAAATCTGTACCCGTCATCGTTGATACATCGGCCTGAAGAATCGCGATTTCTGACGACTCAAAAATAGTGGGCAAATCTTTTTGACGGGTGACTGCCAATATTCGCCAGCCATTCTTTAATGCTAATGGAATAAAAGTTTCCGCAAGTGAACCCGACGCACCAGTTACAATCAACCAAGGTTTCATACAACATCTCCTGTAAAGAATGGTTTTGGTTTTCTGGTGTCACATGATTACTTTTTCATGTCATATATCCTATATAGATTTCTTGTTTATGAATAGAGGCCCGTACTCAATATTTACATAATATTATGTTAATAATCAAAAAAATATCTATTCCTGAAACTTTTATTATAAGAAAAATCTATAGATTATTTTATGCTTTACATTAAAGTCATAATTAGGTATAGTAAGGGTTTATATAAATAGACTTTAAAAGTCTATAAGATTACCTATAATGTGGTGCTACTTTTGAAGATCAGGAGACTAACCACCTATGCACGCTCCAGATAAGTTTTCTATAATTCCCTCTTGCGGGCTCTGTAAAGAAGATGAACCGTTGGGCTTCGACTTTTCTTTTGCATTTCAACCTATCGTTCATGTGGGGGAACGTCGGGTGGTTGCCTACGAGGCGCTGGTTCGCGGACCGCAAGGTGAGTCTGCGTCTTCAATCCTTGAAAAACTCAATGATGCTAACCGTTATCGCTTCGATCAGAATTGTCGAATAAAAGCGGTAGAACTTGCCGCAAGACTGGGAATCTCATGTGATTTGAATATTAACTTTTTTCCAAACGCGGTCTATCAGCCTGAACAGTGTATCCGCACAACCCTTTGGGCTGCAGAAAAGTACGGTTTTCCCATTGCTCAAATCGTTTTTGAAGTTACCGAGGGCGAAAAAATACAGGATCACGAGCACCTTCGCCGTATTATTGATTATTACCAGAAATTAGGATTTAGAACAGCGATAGATGATTTTGGTGCTGGCTATGCGGGGCTAAACTTATTGGCGAACTACTTACCGGATTATATCAAGTTGGACAGAGAGCTGATCATTGATATTGACCGCCACGATCGCCGCCAGGCCATTGTACATGGCATACAACTGACCTGTAGGGAACTGAATATCGGTATACTGGCAGAAGGTGTTGAAACCTTTGAGGAATATAGCTGGTTACGAATGCAAGGTATTGAGCTGTTTCAGGGATTTTGGTTTGCAAAGCCTGGATTTGAATCTCTGCCGGAGGTACCCGATGAATGTTACATAACCTCCGCGTATTCAGCAGAAGACTCTGAATAATTGTCCGGCATGGCATACATATTCTACTACCCCACTCAGCAAAGAGACCCCCATTTTTCGAATCATCAATGAAACTGAACATTACTCGGTTTTGATGGTCTACTATTAAGACGTTAGGAATTTCTGTACAATACATAAGGAGATTTTGATGGATCTTAAAAAACAGTCCGATGGCACTTTTCGACTGAGTATGAGTAAGGCTGAGGCTGATAAAGTGTCTGATGCCCTGCTTAAAAAAGCAGGAGATTTTAATCGATCAACATTGGATTTTGCCTATCTTTCTGCAGAGGCGGTACTTTCCATGGATAATGAATTCCGTCAACCGAAGTCATTTTATCAAGGAGAATCTCATGCAGATTAATATTGAAGATAAGATGGTCGTTGCCACAATGACCGAGCGAGAAGCGGGCAAGATCATAGAATCGTTGGACGGTATCTCATCTATTCCGGCAGACTTGAAGCCTCTTCAGGAAGCATTTAAAGGGATCAACATTCCAAACAAAAGAAGGGGGGAAGTCCGACATGAATGGGGTGATCCGCTTGATTTAGATCCAGATATTGGCCCTGCGTAAGCATTCAGGTAACATCCAACTCACACGTTATTTTCATTGCCCATGTTGGCAAAGCCTCTCATTGCATCCGATGTCGGAACAGCCAGGAGGCTGTCGCCATGGAGCACAGGGCGATAATGGCCAGGGGCCAGTATTGGGGCCAGAGCATGGGGATGTTGTCCCCTTCCAGAAAAACCCCGCG
>JAFGTX010000151.1 GCA_016938815.1 Clostridia bacterium
ATTAGGGGCAATGTCCTTTATTTTGGTGTACCGGTGATTTCGGCTTTACTAGGTGAAGCATATATCGGACTCATTTCCATCGCGATCGTGGCTTTGGTGCCCATGTACAACGTGGTTTCCGTGGTGGTGCTTGAAAAGTATGCCGGTGGTCAAGGCGATGTCAAGCGACTCGTGAAACAGTTAGCGAAAAACCCCCTGATTATAGCGGCGGTACTGGGGATGTTGATGGTTGGTCTTAAGATTACGGTACCGGACTTGATCATGTCTTCACTAAGAAGCGTGTCTAAGGCAACGACGCCAACGGCACTGATTTTACTGGGTGCTGCCATTGAATTGAGTTTTACAAAAGAAAACTTGAAATTGGTCATGAGTACGACGGTGATTAAGCTGATCGTCATACCCATCATCATACTTTCGGCAGCGATCATGGTCGGTCTGACAAGAGAAGAGATTGTGACCATGTTTGCCGTTTTTGCCGCACCGACGGCGGTGGCGTCCTATTCACTGGCTCGTGAAATGAATGCGGACTACGATCTGTCGGCTCAAATTGTGTTTATGACAACACTGAGTGCCGTGATGACGATTTTCGTTGGAACGGTTATCCTACAGTGGTTACATATCGTGTAATGGTTATATGTCGTGTATGAGGAGGAGAATGGATGGAACTGAAAACAGCAATCACTTATTGTCTTTCAAAAAAAGGGGCTATGGAAACCTACCCTTTTGATGAAACGACTTTAGTCTTTAAAGTGGGCAACAAGATGTTTGGACTGGTCTATGACCGAGAGGGTGAAATAGGCCTGAACTTGAAGTGCGACCCACAACTCAGCTTGGTGCTTAGGCAGCAGTACAAAGGTATCATGGGTGCCTATCATCAGGACAAGAAGCACTGGTCAACGGTCAAGTTCCATCAGGATGTACCGGATGAAGAAATCTATCGGCTAATCGATATTTCCTATGATCTGGTTTTCAAATCCCTAACCAAGAAAGTGCAGGGGGAAATCCTATCTGCAGAATGATTTTTCATAAAGACTTTGACAAGTCATGTTTATATGCTACAATCGAAGGCGAATAATTAGGAGGTCAATTGAAATGAAAACAATCAATTGGATGATGAGATAACTGAATAGTATTTTTCCCATTCGTGATTGCTTTTTCAATTGAAAGCATGCCTTTTAGCATGCCTGTTAATACGTTTATATAAGAACGATTTGAACAGCACGGGAGTGCTGTTTTTTGCGTTTTTGAATACCGAGCGGAGGTGAAAAGATGAAGAGAGCACAAGCAAATCAATAAGGCGAGCGTATAATAACCGCTCGCAATAAAACTTGAGGAAGTTATTGTGGGAACAATCATTTTAAAAAATTTAACATACGCTTATGGAGACTACTACAAACCGATTTTCAAGGACGTCAACCTTGAACTGGATACGGACTGGAAGCTGGGCTTGATTGGGCGTAACGGCAGGGGAAAGACGACCTTGCTCAATTTGATCCATGGCAATATAGAGACCTATCAGGGCACCATACAGAAGTCAGTGGCGACAGAAATCTTTCCTTACCGCTATTCGCAAAAATATGAAAAGACCTTGGATTTGATCAAAGACAACATCGGGTCCTATTTTGAATTGGAAGGTGAAATGGAAATGCTGTTGCAAGAAGGTACGGATGCGGCATATATGGCTTATGCAAGCCTAGTGAATCAATACAGTGAACTGGAGGGCTATGAGATCGAGGCACTCATCATTGCCCTCTTTTTAAGAAAAAATCATTTTCTCTTGCTGGATGAACCCACCAACCATTTGGATATCGAGGGCAAGGCAGTTCTAGCGGCTTATTTGGCCAAGAAGAAGGGCTTCATCATCGTGTCGCACGATCGGAATTTTCTTGATGGTGTCATCGACCATGTCTTGTCGATCAACAAGGGGTCAATCGACATAGAAAAAGGGACCTTTTCTTCGTGGAATCACAATCGCGTGATAAAGGACCAATTCGAGCTACGCACGCGAGACCGCCTGATGGCGGAGGTAAAGGCCTTGGAGAAAGCGGCAAAAGAAAGCAGGCGGTTTTCTTTTGAAAAGGAAGGCGAAAAGAAGGGTGCTGCTGACAAGGGTTTTGTAGGGGCGAGAGCTGTCCGACTCATGAAGCGGGCAAAGAACTTTGAACGGCGAAGACAAAACCAATTGGATGAAAAGAAGTCTCTACTAAAGAACTATGAGGAAATACCTAAATTGGTCATCAAGCAAGAGCGTGTACGCTCTGAGGACCTTATCAAAATACAGTCCGAACTTCTGATTGGTGAGAGTTATCAGGAAGCCCTTTGGAAAACGGGTTTCTTGATTATCTTTGATGAACCGCTGAACTACATGGATCTCTTTTTCAGAGAGCAACTTGAAAAGGCCATCAAAGACTATGAACCGACCTTGATCTTCGTAGAACATGATGCACATTTTGGCGAGGCTATTGCGACAAAAGTTATCAGCTTATAACTGAAAGAAGTTATGCAAGATACGGATTAGAAATAAAACGACCACCTTCATACGAGGGTGGTCGTTTGGCGTCTATGTGCGTGCTACTAATTTGACGGGACAGCGTAGTTGCTCCAATCCGAGAGCGACTAAACCGTACACATAATTTTCGTGGATGTCGTTTTCAAAGGTGATTTCTGGCAGATGCATGGCCGACGGCAAAGCACGCAGGCTATGGTTCACGGTGCTGATCAAATCGGTATCAATCTTTCGACCAGATAGGATCACGCTCTTAGGGTTGATGATGCTGTTGATGCATTGTACCATCTTGACGATGAGTTGGCTGAATTCAGCGGGTCTGGATTGCAGGTCGCGCTGTTCCTCTCTAGTGACACCAATCGGCAAAAAGGAAAGTTCACCGGCAAAATTGGAATGTCCACGCAGAATGGCATTGTTGATAATGATGCCTGCGCCACAAGGATGATGGAGGGGAAAATAGATATAAACGATGTTGTCTCCTTGCTGCTGGTGAGTCTTATAAAATCCGTAAGCCGTGGCATTCATATCGTTTTCAACGACGACCGCCACCTTGTAGCGTTTTTTGATATGGCTGGCCATGTCCGTGTGCTTGATGCGTTCAAAATCGCACATGAAGAGGCAACCGTCTTTGACAATGCCGGGCAGGCCGAGACTGAGCACCTTGATGTCGTAATCCAGACTGAAGAGAAACTGAACCGCTTCGTCGATGGCTTGTAAAGTCATTTCCTTCACGACGATGGTATCGCTGGCCAGTGCCTCCCCAAGCAGGTTGGAGATTTGCCAGAAGAGGGTGTGGCGCGTGTCCTCCTTGCGTGCGTAAAGCACCGCCAGATGGCCGAAGTTTTCATTATACTTGAAGCGTTTGGCAGGACGTCCACCTGTCGAGTCCTGAGGCGGGAGCTCTGTGACTTCACCTGCCTCAAGAAGTTGCTTTAGGACATTGCCACAGGTTGCCACGCTGAGTAGGGTGTGCATCGCAATTTCATTTTTTGTCGCACTGTCTACCGAAATCAAGTATTCTTTAACACTTTCCTTATTGATCTGTCTAAGATTTTGAGTGTTTGCAATGGATTTCAATTTCATCACCACTTTCGATAAGAGTTATCATAAGTTAAGCATAAAAGGGATTGACACCGTTGTCAATCCCTAAGTCTTTTTATTATTTACTCATGGCTTTAGATTTTTCGATACAGGCACCGATGGATTCAATGACTGCAGATCGGAAACCTGTCTTTTCAAACATTTTCACGGCTTCTATCGTCGTACCGCCTGGTGAGCAGACCATATCTTTAAGTTCGCCCGGATGTTTGCCTGTTTCCATGACCATTTTCGCTGAACCGTAAACGGCTTGTGCGGCAAAGGTATAGGCCTGAGCGCGAGGCATGCCGGCAAGGACGGCTGCGTCCGCCATCGCCTCAATGAACATGAAGACGTAAGCTGGAGAAGAACCACTGACACCGATGACACTGTCAATCAGATATTCACCGACGATTTCAGCTTTTCCGAAACCGGAAAGCAGGCTCAAGACGTGTGCTTGCTCTTCTTTGCTGATATTTTTATTTGGACACATGGCTGTCATGCCTTCACCAACAAGGGCTGGTGTATTGGGCATGGTACGGATGATTTTCTTGTCATCACCGAGAATCTGCTCTACAAAGTTGATGGAGATGCCGGCAGCAATAGTTACGATGATGGTCTTGTCGCTGATGACAGATTTGATTTGTTCGAGGACGATACCGTAAATATTTGGTTTTACCGCAACCACGATGATCTCGCTATCTTTTGCGAGCGCTAGAGAATCCGTTGTCGTATGGATGCCAAGTTCTGCGTTGGCAGCTTTCAGTGCGGCTTCGTTCAGATCGGAAACGATGATCTCCGTAGCACTGAGTTGTCCAGAGTTGATGATGCCGCCAATCATGGCTTTACCCATGTTGCCGCAACCTATAAATCCTAATTTGTACATAAGTGCCTCCCCTTTATTCAAATGTTTGTTCTGTTCTATAAATTATCTCATC
>JAFGTX010000152.1 GCA_016938815.1 Clostridia bacterium
AAGCAGGTAAGAAATTTGGAGATCCAGATGATCCATTCTTAGTTTCTGTTCGTTCAGGTGCAAGAGCATCTATGCCAGGTATGATGGATACCATCTTAAACCTTGGTTTAAATGACATTGCAGTTGAAGGTTTAGCAAAACTTACAAACAATCCACGTTTCGCATATGACTCTTATCGTCGTTTCATTCAAATGTTTGCTGATGTTGTTATGGAAATTGAAAAGAGCAACTTCGAAGAACTATTAGAAGAAATGAAACATGAAAAAGGTGTTGAACTTGATACTGAACTTGACGCTAATGACTTAAAAGTTTTAGTGGGACGCTTCTTAAAGAAGTATAAAGAATTAAAAGGTGATTCATTCCCTCAAGATCCAAAACAACAACTCATCGAAGCGATTACTGCTGTTTTCAGATCATGGGATAACCCAAGAGCAAACACTTACAGAAGATTAAACCATATTCCTTACGAATGGGGTACAGCTGTAAACGTTCAAGGCATGGTCTTTGGAAACATGGGTGAAGACTCCGGTACAGGTGTTGCATTCTCTAGAAACCCATCGACTGGTGAAAATGAACTTTATGGTGAATACTTATTTAATGCACAAGGTGAAGACGTTGTTGCCGGTATTCGTACACCAAAACCAATTTCTGAATTAAAGAATGATAATCCAGCATTATACGATGAATTCTTCACGATTTCTAAGAAACTTGAAGCTCATTATCGCGACATGCAAGATATGGAATTTACCATTGAACGTGGTAAGCTCTACATGTTACAAACAAGAAATGGTAAACGTACTGCACAAGCTGCATTAAAAGTTGCTATTGATTTAGTTAAAGAAGGCGTTCTAACTGAACAAGAAGCTGTTTTAAAAGTTGAACCAGCACAACTTGATTCTTTATTACACCCACAATTTAACCCAGAAGCATTAAAGAAAGCTAGAATCATTACAACAGGCTTAAACGCATCACCAGGTGCAGCAACAGGTCGTGTTGCATTCACTGCTGAACGCGCTAAAGAAATGAAAAAGGCTGATGGTCTTCCTGTCATCTTAGTACGTCAAGAAACATCACCTGAAGATATCGATGGTATGGTTGTATCATCAGGTATCTTAACTTCACGTGGTGGTATGACATCACATGCTGCCGTTGTAGCACGTGGCATGGGTACATGTTGTGTTGCAGGTGCAGGTGCTGTTCATGTTAACGAAAAGAACAAGACATTTGAGATCAATGGTGAAGTCTTCAAAGAAGGCGACTGGATTTCATTAGATGGCTCTACAGGTAAAGTATATGGTGAAAAAGTTGAAACACAAGATGCAACAGTATCTGGCGATTTCGAATTACTAATGAAGTGGGCTGACAAATTCAGAGCACTTAAGGTTAGAACCAATGCTGATACACCAAGAGATGCTAAAGTTGCTTATAACTATGGCGCTGAAGGTATTGGATTATGCCGTACAGAACATATGTTCTTCGAACCAGATCGTATTCCAGCAGTTCGTGAAATGATCGTTGCTAAGAATAAGGCTGAAAGAGAAAAAGCGTTAGCTAAATTACTTCCAATGCAAAGAGAAGACTTTATCGGTCTTTACAAAGAAATGAAAGGTTACGCCGTAACCATTCGTTACTTAGATCCACCACTTCATGAGTTCGTTCCAACAGATGAATCCGATATCCGTGATTTAGCTAAGGAAATGGGTCTTACTTTCGAAGAATTATCTAAGACAATCAATGATTTACATGAAACTAACCCTATGTTAGGTCACCGTGGTGTCAGATTATCTGTAACTTATCCTGAAATTGCAGAAATGCAAACAAGAGCGGTTATTGAAGCTGCCATTCATGTTAAAAAAGAAGGTTTAGATATTACACCAGAAATTATGATTCCTCTTGTTGGTGATATCAAAGAATTACAATATGTGAAAGATGTTGTTGTAGCAACTGCTGATAAGATCATTAAAGAAGCAAATGTTGATCTTAAGTATCTTGTTGGTACAATGATTGAAATTCCAAGAGCTGCTATTACAGCTGATATCATCGCAAAAGAAGCTGAATTCTTCAGTTTTGGTACAAATGACTTAACACAGATGACTTTTGGTTTCTCAAGAGATGATGCAGGTAAGTTCTTAGGCGATTATTACGATAAGAAGATTTTCGCGAATGATCCATTTGCTCATATCGACCAAGTCGGTGTTGGTAAATTAATGGAAATGGCTGTTGCATTAGGTAAACAAACAAGACCTGATATTAAATTAGGTATTTGTGGTGAACACGGTGGAGATCCAATCTCTGTTGAGTTCTGCCATAATATTGGTTTATCTTATGTTTCATGTTCACCATTTAGAGTGCCTATCGCAAGATTAGCTGCTGCTCACGCAAACATTAAGAATCCAAGAAAATAAGT
>JAFGTX010000019.1 GCA_016938815.1 Clostridia bacterium
GACCCGATGTGTGGTTCAGGCACGCTCTTGATAGAGGCAGCGATGATGGGGCGGAATATTGCGCCAGGACTGGGCAGGAAATTTATTTCAGAGGAGTGGTCTGATGAATTCAAAGCGGCCTTTAAGCGTGTAAGAAAAGAGGCTTACGATGCCATTGATTATGAGTTGGATTTAAACTTGAAGGGTTATGATATCAATGCGAAAACGATTCGCATTGCAAAAGAAAATGCGGAATTGGCGGGTGTGGACGATACGATTGTCTTTGAAGCACAAGACGTGAAGTGCCTGAAATCGGAAGACCAATATGGCTATATTGTTTCAAACCCACCTTATGGCGAACGCTTGTCGGATAAGAAGGCTGTTGAACAATTGTATAAGACGATGGGCCAGGTCTACAGCAAGTTGGATACTTGGTCAGTCTATGTTTTGACATCCCATGAAGGCTTTGAGAAGAACTATGGCAAAGAGGCGACAAAAAACAGAAAGCTTTACAATGGAAAAATTAAGTGCTATTTTTATCAATATTACGGACCGAAACCGCCTAAAAAGAGTGCGTTGTCAGATAGATAAAATCGTATTAGAATAGAAATAGAACGCATTAGGAGGCTTTTGTGGGGAAAAAGCGGAAAGTAAAAAAACGATTTAGTGCACTTTCACTACTGGTGTTGATTTTGTCTTTTGGTATTGTCTTTTTTGGAAATCCAATTGTGGCAGGTGCGAAAATAAAGCTGTCTTTTGGCAAGCTGAATAGTGAACTGGTGGAAAGTATTTCAACCAACCCATCCATTGACTATGATCGGAGCGTTATTTTTGCGAGCAGTCCACAGGGCATTGTGAAGTGTGAGCAGAATAGTTTTATTTTATATGACCCGTCGGGGCAAGCGGTTTGGGAGAAGGAAATCAATGCGCCATCGACGATGGTGAGATTTGGTGAATCCTTTATCATCATAGGTGATTATGGCACAGGCGAAATATATAACTTGAGCCTAAATGGGGAAATCAATGGCTCGGCGCAGGGTTTTGGAAAGTTGAAGGATATTCGTGTCGGCGAGAATGGTGTTATTGCCGTTGTTTTAGCTCAGGATAGTGAAGTTGTTTTAATGAATGAAAAGCTTGAAGAGATTACGCGTATCTCTTTGCCAAAAGGTGAATTGATGGATTTTGATTTGTCGGCAAACAAGAGCCTGGTGGCCTTCAGCTTTATTAATATGGATCAGAGTAATTTTTATTCCAATGTACTCTTGTATTCTCTGGATGGTAGGTTAATTGGTGCTACTAATTTTGAAGAACAGTATATTTTTGGGATCAAGGTCATTGAAGATAATATTGTCGGCGTGTTGGATAATGAAATTTTTGTGCTGAACAGTGATAATGAATTGATCCAGACAACAGCGATTGATCGTCGAATCGAATCCTTTTACTTAGATGAAGCCGGTCTTGTTTTTCTTAATTTGACTAAGAATCCAGAAGATTTGACCGATACGCGGCCAGATAATGTGATTGAAATCATGTCTTTGGATGGCAAAGAGGCTATGCCAGACATTGTAATCGACACGACCGTGGATCAAATGGTGGTCAATGCGGATTATCTGACATTTTTGTCAGGGGATAAAATATACCAGCTCGATAAGTCCTCAGGGGAATTACTTAAAATCCAAACGCTAGAAAAAGACGCACTAAAACTACACACGATGGATAGAACTTATTTCGGTGTGGAGTATATAGATAAATTTGATATTTACTCATTGGATCATTAAAAGTTACTATAGAGGTGGAGCATGTTTAACTGGATTGATATTGTTATTGTAATCATTGTACTATATAATGTGATACGAGGTTTTTCACTGGGATTCATTCGATCTGTCGTTGGCATTATCGGATATGTGGTTGCCTTTTTCGTTTCAAAGGAATATCACGAATTTGTTTTGACGTATGCGCTCAATCATTTTCAAGTGATTTCCGATATGCAGTCTACAATAGCTTATAAAATCGAAACAATGCTCATCAACTCTATTTCGGAGGGCACGGCATCTCTCGCTCAACCGACATTAACGGGTAGTGGTATTTCTTTTTTGGAACACCTCAATGTGCAAGATTTTATAGCTGTAGACACGGTTGCAACGAATTCGGCAAGCGAGATTGGTGTTAAGATTGCAGCATTTATCATGAACGGCCTCTCAGCAATCGTTGTTTTCATGGCGGTTTTATTGGTGATAAAAATTATTGGTGTTATTTTGAATGCACTAATGGAATTACCAGTGCTTAAAAGTGTGAATAGATTTGCGGGTCTCTTAATCGGAATCGTTAAGGGGGGCTTGTTTGTATTTTCAATTATGACACTGTTGGCATTTTTATCTCCAACCATACATGATACGGCGGTCATGCAGGCCTTATATCAATCAAAAGTGGGCATTGTGTTTTATAACAATAATATTCTGCTGGCGTTAATCAATATGTTTTTATTGGGGTAAACTAATTTTGGAGGTGCGATATGAGCGTTGAAATTGATGCACGTGGCTTGGCTTGTCCAAAGCCGGTTATTTTGACAAAAAAGGAAATTGACAAAGGAACAAAGGACATTGTGACAATTGTTGACAACGAGATTGCAAAGGAAAATGTAACGAAACTTATTTCCAAAATGTCTTTTGATTTTGATGTAGAGGTATGTGAAGGCGATTTCTTTATACACTTCACAACGGGTTCTGAAATGGGCCTTGAAGAGCAGGGCGCTTTGAAGCCTGAAATTGAGGATCTTGTTATTTACGTTGCATCAGAACGCATGGGTGTTGGCAACGATGAATTAGGCGACGCCTTGATGAAGGGTTATTTTTATACATTGACTGAAAGAACACCATACCCTAAGGCGATTTTATTCGTCAATGGTGGTGTAAAAATGACGGTGGCAACATCGCCGGTATTAGACCATTTAAGAGCACTTGAAGAAAAAGGTGTTGAAATCTTGTCTTGTGGAACGTGTTTAGATTATTACAATATGAAAGACCAACTGGCAGTTGGCGGCGTAACCAATATGTATACGATTTTAGATACGATGAATGGTGCAAAAAAATTAGCCAAGGTGTAGTTAATGGAAAAATTATTTTATTGTTTGACGTTCGACTCCACGCATTATGCGATTAAGATTGAGAAACGAATGAAGGATGCCGAGTTAAAGGGTGTGATCATTCCGACGCCGAGGGAAGTCTCGGCCAGTTGTGGGTTGTCGTTGAAGTTTTTAGAAGAAGATAAACCGGGTATCATCGGCTTGCTGGAAGAAGCAGACCGTGAACGCGTGACGCTTTATTTGATTGACCGTCGTGAATCGACTTATCAAGCGGAGAAATTGGAGTGGTAATATGCCTTTAGATTTAAGAATTGGTGATTTGATTGAAACTAAAAAAAGTCATCCCTGTGGTAGTAAGACTTTTGAAATCAAGCGTACAGGTATTGATTTCATCATTAAGTGTGATGGCTGCGGGAAGGAAATTTGGATTCCAAGAGTGAAGCTGGAAAAGCGGATAAAAAAGATTACACGTAGCGGTGAAGTGATTAAGTAAGCTTTAAATAGAAGCAGTTAAGGCCCCTTTCAATGAAAGGGGCCTTTTTAATTTATAACTGTTGTCCAGCGATCAACTTCCGTAAAGTTGGACCGTCCACCGGTTTAGAGTACATATATCCTTGAAGAAAATCGACATCTAACTTGTTCATGCGTTCGACCATGACAAGATCTTCGATACCTTCTGCGATGACACGGATATTCATCTTGTGAGAAAACTCAACGACGGAACTGATGAGTTTATAAACGTGGTCATCAATGACGGAACGTTGGACGATACCCTTATCCAATTTCAAGTGGTCAAAGGGTAACTCTATTAGGTTTTTAAAGGTGGAGTAGCCGGTTCCGAAATCGTCTAGAGAAATTGGGATGCCAGCCTCGCTGAGCTTCTGTATATTTTCAATGATAATCGGATCGGATTCCAGCTCCATAGATTCAGTGACTTCGAGATTTAGGCATTGGAGTGGATAGTCCAGCTCTTTAGCGAGATTCAATACAGTTTGACAATAATTTGCCTGTTGTAGTTGAATGGCTGAAATGTTTAAAGCCACTTCATAGTCGGTACCAAACTCTTTGTTCAGATCCAGGATGAATTCTAGCGATTGTCGCATGATATAGTTGCCAAGCGGAATAATGAGCTTGTTCTTTTCGGCTATCGGAATGAAGGTATCCGGTGGAATGTGACCGAGTTCCAAGTTATGCCATCGTGCCAATGCCTCAAAACCTACAATTTTATTGTTGCTGACACGGACAACCGGCTGATAATGAATGGAAATCTCGTTGTGATTCAAGGCCTGACTCAAATGACGTTCAATCTTCATGGATAGAAGCATTTCTTCTTTAATCGACTCGGTAAAAATAACATAGCGCTCTTTGCCTACGGCCTTGGCTTTGTGCATAGAAAGGTCGGCATTGATCATGAGTTCCTCAAAAGTGTCTGCGTCATAAGGATAGCTTGCGGCACCTACGGAAGCAGTGATGTAAATCTCAATGTTGTCTATGATGATTTTTTCAGAGATTTTATTGATGATGGTCTTTGCACGATCTTCAATATTGCTGATGGATAAAGTATCGATGGCAACAATCGTAAATTCATCGCCACTGATTCGCGCTGTTTTACAATTCACTTCAGCGCAGTCTTTCAGTCGTTGGCTTAATTCAATCAAGACACGATCACCGTAGGAATGGCCATAGGTATCATTGATGGATTTGAAATTATCCAAGTTGATGTAAAACATGGTACCTTGCTCGTGTTGCTCCATAGATTTTGTAATGACGTCTTTTAAGCGTGTGCGATTCAGAAGACCGGTTAGGCCATCAGTATAGGCCATGGTCCTTATCTCTGCTTCTGATGTCTTTCTTTTAGTGATGTCATTGTTGGAGATAATCATACGTGTCATATGTCCTTCTCCATCAAATTGTGCTTGGCCGATGGAAGAGAGCCAAATGACATTCTCGCTAGTTGTTTTTATGCGATATTCTTCATTAAAGATCGCGGTCTTCTTATTGAAGTGATCCATTAAGGCCTCTTTAACTTTTGCCAAATCTTCTTCAATAATGAGAGCCAACCAATCGTTTAATTCCTTATAGCGGTTAGGCATATCAAATTGCTCAAACCATTTTCTGGAGTGGAAGATCAGTTCATTATTTGGGTAGAGCTCCATCAAACCTTGTGTAGAGGCTTCGGAGATCAATCGGTATTTTTCCTCGCTCATTTTAATTTGTTCACGGTTTTCGTAAAGCTGATCGTATTGTTCTTGCAGGGTTTCCTCTGAAGCGGTTAACTCTTCATAGAGGGCCGTCATTTCCAGTGTTTTTTCATTAATATCACTGACAAGGAAATTGTAACCTTCAATCAGTTCACCGATTTCATCGTTGGTGGTAAAGTCACAAGGTTTTAATAGGTTGGTGCTTAAGCCTTTTGCCATGGTATCCTTCAATTCCATCAGTGGTGTCGTGATACGGCGCGACAGGTTAAATGAGGCACCAATGGCAATCATCATAAAGAAACCGATAATACCTGTGAAGGTGATACCAAATGGCATGATGCTTCTAGTGAGATCTTTATAGGAAAAGTATCGAATCAGATACATTTCTCGATTTGATAAAGTCTCTTGCATAAAGATGCCGCTATTGGTCCTGTAAATAGGCGTGCCGGCATGGAATTCCGCTGTAAGCAAGTCGTCGCCATAAGCCTGAATGCGGTTATGGGCTTCATCTGGACTACTGTGGAGAATAATGATATCATTGCTATTGACGAGCATCATGTAGCCGAAGTTGCTACTGGATAGAGCCATGATCATATCATTCAGCTCATCGATGGTCATATCCAATCCGACAACGACATTTTCATTACTGTAAGGGTCTCTGAAAACTTTGGAGCAGGTGATGACCAATTTGTTGGTATCGATATCCAAATAGGGATCAGACCATACGAATTCACCGAAGTTGCTGACGGCGTCTTGGTACCAAGCACGATTGCGCGGATCAAAATCGGAAGGGATGCTACCGTTCACTGGCGTAACTAAATAACGGCCATTTTTGTAGACCAAGAACATATGTTGATAAATAGAAGTTCCGGTCTGCAGGGAATGAAGCATCTGCTCTATACTAGTTTCTTCTCTGCTTTTCTCAAGGTAAAATGATTCTAAAGAATCAATGGTTTTCTCTGCGTTGTTGAACACCAAATTGAGTTGTTGTGAAGAATAGTTTAGAATAGACGCGCTTCTATCGATGAATTGCTTTTCAGCGTTGTCTCGAATGATGAAGATGATAACGGTGGCCACAAGAACTAAGGCCAAAGATACGATAGAGATATTTAATTTTAAGAGTTTGCGGTTTATGGTTGTTCGTTTCATACTGCGGCCTCCAGATATAATACTATATGTATACCACATCAAGTGAAGAATATGCAGAGAGTATTTTTTAAAAGCGCTTGAATGGGTATTGCAATCTAAAAAAGATAATGATATAATTATTCGCGGTATTGGTTATTAAACCTTTGCTCTCTGCTCTTACAAATGTGTAGGGGCCATTTTGTCCATAGGGAGGTGTAAAAAATGAGAAGTTACGAAACGATTTTTGTTCTAAGACCTAATCTTGAGGAAGAGGCGAGAAACGCAGCAATCGAGAAATTTACTTCTATCATTAACACAGCTGGTGAGGTTGAAAGTGTTGATGAGTGGGGTATGAGAAAATTAGCTTACGAAATCGAAAAGCTAAGAGAAGGTTACTACGTTCTTGTAAATTTCAAAGCTACAGTTGATCTTCCAGCAGAATTAGAAAGAAATTTCAGAATTTCTGACGATGTTATCAGATACATTGTAGTAAACAAAGAAAGTTAGGATGGTTTCGTATGAATAGTGTTGTATTAATAGGAAGACTCACAAGAGATCCTGAGTTGAGATTTATTGCCGGTAGCGGTCGTGCGGTTGCGAATTTTACGCTTGCGATTGACCGTAATCTTGCGAAAGATAAAAAGGCGGAAATGCAACAAAAGGGACTTCCGACTGCTGATTTCATTCGAGTAGTGGTTTGGGGCAAACAAGCGGAAAATTGCGCAAGCTTTTTGACAAAAGGACGCCTTGTTGCTATCAATGGTTCTATTCAGACAAGCAGTTATAAGACGAACACAGGCGAAACTAGATACTCTACAGACGTATTAGCGAATAGAGTAGAATTCCTCGAGTGGGGAGACAAAAATAAAGATGGCGGTTCATCATCGGAAGATTTCAGTTATGGCATTGATCCATCGGAGTTTCAAGCCATTGAAGATGATGATGATATACCGTTCTAAAGAAGGAGGTTTAACCGATGATCAAAAGACGTAGAAAAAGAAGAGGATGCGCTTTCTGTCAAGATAAACAAAATGAGATCGATTACAAAGATATCAAAAAGTTACAAAGATTTTTAACAGAGAGAGGCAAAATTTTACCTAGAAGAGTTACTGGTAACTGTTCTAAACATCAGAGAAAACTTACGATTGCAGTTAAAAGAGCAAGAATTATTGCTTTATTACCTTTCGTTAACGATTAATATGAATTTTAAAGAGAATTCCTTTGGAATTCTCTTATTTATTTTCACGGATATTGTCTTATTAGCCATAAGGGATTACACAAAAAGTATGAATTATTGTATAATAAAGTTTAGGAAACCGATTTAGGAGGAAAAACAATTGAATGAAAGAAAACGTCCGGTAGCAATGGTTGAAGCAGGGTTGCTGACAGCGTTGACAATTATCTTTACAATCGTAGGAACCTATGTCCCATTTTTAGGCTTTTTTCTTACAATTGTCGCTATTCCTTTAACCTTGGTGGGGATAAGACATGGTTTAAAATGGTCAGCAGCATCGGTTGTCGTTTCAGGAATCATCGGAACGATGCTGGTTGGTATTACGACGGGTGTCTCTATTTTGCTTGTTTCAGGCAGTATTTCACTGTTGATGACTTATAGCTTTGAACACAAATGGCCAATCAGTCGCATGGTTATTGGCGCGTCGCTCTTATCTACGATCATGATGGCGATCACCTTCCAATTGGCATTCACAATTTCGGGTATCAATTTTTTTGATATGATGGATGCTTCCATGGTACAAAGCATGGAGATGATGAAATCCATGACGGCAGGCAGTGATCAGTCGGCTGAGATGGTGAAAGCGATGGAATTGTCAGCGGAAACACTTAAAATCGTCTTTCCGACGATGCTGTTTTTAACGGGTGTCTTTCATGCCGTCATTAATGTGGCTGTCTTAAAAGCGGTAATGAAACGATTCAGAATGCCCTTTTTACCTGGGAAACCTTTCAATGAATTCTGCTATGATCGCTCGGTGCTTATTGGGACTTCCCTGATTCTGATTTTGAGCTATTTGGCTGGTACGATGAAGATCGTCGATTTGATGACATTGTTTACCAATGTATTGTTGATTATCGCATTTTCCTTTTCGATACAGGGCATTGCCGTTATGGACTATTTTTTCGTCAGACGCGGTGCGAAGCCGGGGATGCGGGTATTTTTCATAACACTGCTTTATGTAGTACTGAATGGTTACATTCTATTTGGCATTATTGGCTGGTTTGATGTTATTTTCAATTTCAGAAAATTGAAACGCAGTGAGTATTAGAGGTGAATATAATGGGAAATAATTCAAAGCATATTGGCTTGAAAGCGAATTCCGGTTTGTACTTATTCATTATAGGCATATTCATTATGATTTGCTTTTACTATAATGTCGGCGTCGGAATTATCGGTACCATTTTGTTCGTATATTTGATTTTTCACAATTGGCGCACGAATAGAGCACGAGACAAACGCTGGAAAAAATACATCGAGGAATTGTCTTCGAATATTGACTCTGCAGCGCGCTATGCGATTTTGAATTTACCTTTGCCATTAACCCTTGTGGACTTCGATGGCAAGATCACATGGTATAATTCAAAATTCTCGGAGATTGTGCCAGAAAGTGATTTGATTGGTAATGAGATAGAAGAAGTCGTGTCCGACATCGATGTGGACAAACTGATTAATGGTGAAGATTTAGGCGAAATTAAAATTGGCGATCGCGTCTATAACCTCTTGAGTAGCATTGCAGAGATGGGTGAGGGCAAAGAAAGCCGTTATATTTTGATGCTTTATTGGATAGATGTTACAAGCTATGCGCATTTGAAGGAACTCTACAAGGATGAAATCACTAACGTGGCGATTATCCAAGTGGATAACTACGACGACGTTATGTCGGAAACAAAAGAGGATAAGAGACCTTTTGTTGCTTCGGAGATCGAAAGTAAGATTAATCTTTGGGCATCACGTATGAATGGCATTATCAAAAAATATTCTACGGACAAGTATTTGGTCGTATTTAAACAGCGTTATCTCGACAATCTGGAGGCCAAGCGTTTTTCAATCTTGGATGACGTGCGCGAGATCGATGAAGGTAATAAGATTCCAGTGACACTGAGTATCGGTGTCGGCGTTAGTGGTAAGAACCTGAGCCAACTTGAAGAGCATGCCTATACGGCGCTGGAACTGGCCTTAGGCCGTGGTGGCGACCAAGCAGTCGTTAGAAAACAGGGTAACTTTGAATTCTATGGTGGCAAGACCAAAGCGGTTGAAAAGCGGAACAGAGTTAAGGCCAGACTGATTGCTCATGGTCTTAGACCGATTATCGACGAAAGCTCCAAGGTCATCATCATGGGGCATAAAACGCCTGATATGGATGCTTATGGTGCAGCTATCGGTGTGTATCGTGCCGTAATTAACAGGGGTAAGGAAGCTTACATTGTTCTGAATCAGGTTAATAGAAGTATCAAGAATATTCATGATATTTTTTCGGATAAAGAGGAGTACCATTTCATCTCTTCTCAGGAGGCTCTTAATCTTCTGGAAGAGGATGCGTTGGTTGTTGTGGTGGATACCCACCGACCAAGTTTTACAGAGTGTCCGGAGCTTTTGAGAGATGATACGCGTGTCGTGGTTATCGACCACCATCGTATGGGTACGGAATTTATTGAGAATACCGTTTTGAAATATTTGGAGCCTTATGCCTCATCTACTAGTGAGTTGGTGACGGAGATTCTCCAGTATATGGCCAGCAAAATGACGATTGAGAAAATCGAGGCAGAAGCCTTATTGGCAGGTATTTCTGTAGACACGAAAAACTTTACCTTCAAAACAGGCGTCAGAACATTTGAGGCGGCGTCACTATTGAGACGTCATGGTGCGGATACAACCGTGGTTAGACAGTTGTTCCAAGATGATTTAGAGATGTTTATCTCTAAATCCAATATCGTTAGTAATGCTAAAAACATCGGCAATAGCGTTGCGCTTTCGGTGACTTATGAAAAAGTGCCGAATCTTCAATTGGCGCTTGCGCAGGGTGCGGATGAGCTGTTGAATATAAGAGGCATAACCACTTCCTTTACTATGGGTATGGGCGACGACGGTGTCATCTATATCAGTGCGAGAAGTCTTGGTGATGTTAACGTGCAGCTGATTGTAGAAAAAATAGGTGGTGGCGGTCATATTACCATGGCTGGTGCACAGTTGAAAGACATGACGCTTGATGAGGCCTCTGGCATACTCATTAAAGTGATTGACGAATATTTTGAGGAGGGTGACTAGAATGAAAGTAATTTTGCTAAAAGACGTTAAAGGCACAGGAAAAAAAGGTGATATCGTGAATGCAAGCGATGGCCATGCAAGAAACTTCTTGATTCCTAGAGGTTTGGCAAAAGAGGCAACGGATTCCTCTGTTTCAGCTTTGAAACACCAAAAAGCTTCTGAAGAGAAGAGAAAAGCGGCAGAGCTGCAAGAAGCAAAGGACTTGGCTGCTAAAATAGGTGAAGTAGAAGTTAAAATAGTATCTAAGGCTGGAGAAGGCGGCAAATTATTCGGCTCGATTACCTCAAAGGAAATTGCAGAGAAGTTGGCCCAAGATTCAGGCATCGAAATAGACAAGAGAAAAATCTCTATGGATGGTGCGATTAAGACACTGGGTACGGTAACGCTGGATGTCAAAGTGTATCCTTCAGTTGTTGCAAAACTGAAAGTGACAGTAACTGAGTAAAACATTGACCTTTGGAGCAAGTCTTCAAAGGTTTTTTGGTTATAGCATGAAGTTAAGGTTAAAGGAGGATGGGAATGGAAGCGTTAGGGAAAATTCCTCCCCACAGTATAGAAGCGGAACAGTCGGTACTTGGGGCGATGATTTTAGATAAAGATGCCATTACAGAAGTAACGGATTTAATCAAATATGATGATTTTTACAAAGAAGCGCACAAGGAAATCTTTAAAGCGATTATTGAAGTGTACGATAAAAACGAACCGGTGGATATCGTCACTTTATCGGAACGGTTGCGTGCAATGGAAATGCTCAATAACGTCGGTGGCATTGGCTATCTTTCGGACTTATCCGATGCAGGTATCCTATCCTCCAATGCGCGTTACTATGCGAAAATCATCGAGGAAAAGGCGATTCTCAGACGTCTGATTAAGGCATCTACAGATATCCTCGAACAAGGTTATAAGGCAGAAAATGCGGACAGCATCATCGATATGGCGGAGAAATCCATTTTTGATATTTCTCAGAAGAAGAATAGAGAAGGTCTCGAGCATATCAAGGGTGTGATTTTCGAGACCTATGATAGAATTGAAGCACTTTGTGAAAATGGTGCGGGGATTACGGGACTCAGAACGGGTTTTAACGATTTGGACAGCAAGACATCTGGTTTGCAGCGCTCTGATTTAATTCTGATTGCGGCCAGACCATCCATGGGTAAGACGGCCTTCTCCATCAACGTCTGTCAAAATGCGGCGGTTCTGGCAAAAGCCTCTGTTGCCATCTTCAGTTTAGAGATGTCGAAAGCACAGTTGGTACAACGTATGATGGCCTCTGAGGCCTTTGTTCCTATTCAGAATCTTAGAAATGGCGAGATGCGTGAGCAGGACTGGATGAACCTGTCTAGGGCCATGGCGCCACTATCTCAGGCCAAAGTCTACATCGACGATACACCAGCAATCACTGTTATGGAGATGCGTGCTAAGTGTAGACGTCTTAAGATGGAACATGGCCTAGACCTTATCATGATCGACTATTTGCAGCTTATGTCTGGTGATGGCAAGTCTCAAAGTAGAGAGCAGGAGATTTCGACGATTTCCCGTTCCTTAAAAGCCCTTGCCAGAGAGATGGACTGTCCTGTCATCGCCCTATCACAGCTTTCTCGGGCGCCAGAACTGAGAGCGGACCACCGTCCTATCCTATCGGACCTGAGAGAATCTGGCGCCATCGAGCAGGATGCCGACTTGGTTATGTTCCTCTATAGAGACGAATACTACTTTCCTGACAGTGAGAAAAAAGGTATCGGTGAAGTTATTATTGCAAAGCAGAGAAATGGCGAAACCGGTTCTTTGGAATTGACTTGGCTTGGCGAGTTTACCAAGTTTGTCAACAAAGAGAACCGCTTTAGCGAATAGAGGTGCTCTATGGACGAATTGGTCCTAAGGCCATTGGCTCTTGCGGATGTGCGACAGATGGAGAATTGGCGTCACCACGAAGACCCTTGGTTTTACCACTACAACTTTGATTGTGAGACAGAAGAAGAGCGCTATTTGTGGTTGAGGAGCAAACGTGTCTTTTTGACGCGGGATATTTTTGGTCTCTTCCTAGGAGCGCGTCTGATTGGCTTCATTACCATCAAGAACTATAACTGGTTATCACGTACGGCGGAAATGGGTATTTCTCTGGATCTTAACTATGTAAATCAAGGTTATGGTAGTGCGGGCATTCAACTATACCTCGATTACGTTTTCCAGCACACCTTTTTTAAAAGAATCGTGCTGAGAACGGCCATCTTCAATGAAAGAGGTAGACGTGCCTATGAAAAGGTCGGATTTAAAGTGGTTAAAGTGAAATACATGCCCTATGAAGAGCAGCGTTATCGGGATGAAATTCTCGAAATATGTCCGGATGTCGATGTGATTGACTCAGAAATCTACACGGAATACTATTATATGGCCATCAAAAAGACGAACGTTCGGAAAAAATACGAATTTTAACATAAAATTTAAAATAAATATTCGTAAAACCATTGACCCATTCACCTCAATCTGCTAATATTATCATGTATTATTACGATAAGTTAGTAGAGACGAGGTGTTTTTTATGTCAACGGTAGTTATTGTCGGCTCTCAGTGGGGCGATGAAGGTAAAGGAAAAGTTATCGATTATCTTGCGGCTGAAGCGGACGTAGTTGTTAGAGGTCAAGGCGGTAACAATGCTGGTCATACAGTGGTTGTAGGTGACCAGAAGTACGCGTTGCACCTGATTCCGTCTGGGATTTTATATAAAGATACAGTGAACGTGATCGGTAACGGTGTCGTGTTCGATCCAGAAGGTTTCTTGAATGAAATCGATGGATTAGAAGCGAAGGGTGTGTCGACTGCTAATATTCGTGTTAGCGATAGAGCGCATGTCATCTTTCCATACCACAAAGAAATCGACCGATTAAGCGAAGAGTCGCTTGGCGATGCAAAGATCGGTACGACTAAAAAGGGTATTGGCCCATGCTATATGGATAAGGTTGAGCGTACCGGCATTAGAATTTGTGACTTGATTGACGAAGAACATTTTGAAGATATAGCGCGTGCGCAAATTGAGAAAAAGAATGCAATTATTGAAAAGATTTATGGTGGCGAGCCTCTGGATGCAGACGTGATCATCGCAGCATACAAAGGCTATGCGGCACGTGTTAAGCCATATGTAACAGATACATCAATCGTGGTATATGATGCGGTTAAAGCGGACAAACGCGTATTGCTTGAAGGTGCGCAAGGCAGTTTGCTAGATGTTGACTTAGGCACTTATCCTTACGTAACAAGTTCACATCCAATTTCGGGTGGATTTGCAGTAGGTGCGGGTATTGGCCCAAATGCTATTGAAGAAGTCCTTGGCATTACCAAAGCCTATACAACACGTGTGGGTATGGGGCCATTCGTTACAGAACTCGACAATGAAATCGGCGATAGAATCCGTACTCAAGGTCATGAGTTTGGAACGACAACGGGTCGTGCACGTCGTTGTGGTTGGTTCGACTCTGTACTTGTGAAGTATTCTGCACGCATCAATGGCATGACCGCCATGGCACTTATGCTAGTAGACGTCTTATCTGGATTTGAAACCATCAAGATCTGTACAGGCTACAAATACGGTGATGAGATTATCGAACACTATCCTGCCAATCTATCGGTTTTAGAAAAATGTGAGCCGATTTATGAAGAAATGCCAGGCTGGACAGAAGATTTATCCAATGTGACAACATATGATGCCCTACCAGAAGCGACAAAGAATTATATTAAGCGTATCGAAGAGCTTGTTGGCGTACCGGCTAAAATCGTGTCGATTGGACCGAAGAGAAGCCAGACCATCGTTAGAGATAAAATCTACAGAAGATAAGATGATAAAAATATACTCCGAAACCCATGAGGGCTTCGGAGTTTTTTATTTATGGTTCTTTATATGGTCAACAGCGTTTTTTCCGTTTTGCCATCAAAAAGATGAATTTTTCCATTAATCGGTTTTACAATCAGCTCATCACCGACGGCGAAATTGTGGTGATCGCTTGTTTGAATGGTCACACTCTGATCATTTAAGTGACAATAGATGTTTTGATAGGAACCCATATTCTCCGTAATATGAACCGTCAAAACTAAGGTCGTCGAATCTGCTTTCTGGACGACTTCAAAATGCTCAGGTCGGATACCTAAAATAAGCGGAGTCTCGTCCTTTAACGTCGTATTCAGAGACAGATTTTCAAGTGGTAGCCTAAAGGCATCGGACGTGAAGTTGCGTTCATTAAAGGTTCCTTTGATCAAGTTCATTTGAGGACTGCCGATAAAGCCAGCGACAAAGGTGTTGGCAGGCTTATTGAAAATATTTTCCGGGGAATCGACCTGCATGATCTCTCCTTCGTTCATGATGACGATTTTATTGGCAAGGGTCATGGCTTCCACTTGGTCGTGGGTGACGAAGATGAAAGTCGCATCGAAGTCACGATGCAATTTGATCAACTCGTTACGCATCTGTACCCTGAGTTTTGCATCGAGATTGGAAAGGGGTTCGTCCATTAAAAAGACCTTGGGTTCTCGAACCATGGCTCTTCCCATGGCGACCCGCTGTTTTTGTCCACCGGAGAGTTCCTTAGGTCTACGATGTAATTCCTTCTTGATATCTAGGACCGTAGAGACTTCTTCTACTTTTTGTTGGATGGTTTTTCTGTCTACCTTTCTGTTTTTTAGTCCGAAGGCAATGTTGTCATAGACAGACATGTGTGGATACAGTGCGTAGTTTTGAAAGACCATGGCGATGTTACGGTCTTTGGGTTCGACATGATTGATCAAGTTGTCTTCAATATAGATCTCACCGTCGGTAATATCTTCAAGGCCAGCGATCATGCGGAGTGTCGTTGTTTTGCCACAGCCTGATGGGCCGACAAAGACGACGAAATCTCGATCCTCTATGTCCAAATTGATTTTTTTGACTGCTTCAAAAGTTCTGTCTTTACCATCTCGATAGACTTTTTGAAGGTTTCTGATTTTAATACCTGCCATTTTTATACCTCCGATCAATGGTTCTAATTAGAGCGGCTTCCTCTGAAGCGATTTCTGCAATATGTGGCGCCGTTTTTTTTACGAGTGCTTCTGAATCACCTTTTTTTGATAACAGCGCTTGGGTCAATTCACGTATCGCTCGGTAGTCTTCGTTGCTGTGGATGCTATAGTCGCGGGTGATGCGGGTTGCTACGGCGATGTTTTCTACAGGTGTTTCCTCTGGTATGGAACAACCGGTGCTGAAAATAAAATTTTTATAATTTTTGCAAGCCTCGTTGATTTTTAGGGTTTCGGCTGCGATTTCATTCTGATCGCCGTATTTTAGAAGCATGGGGTTGATATTACCCATGATGACGACGTCCTCTGGCACCATTCGGATACAGTCGAAAATATCGGTACTATAGTCGATGCTCAGGACCTGGGCACCGGTATCGACCATAGCTTGAGTATGCTTGATGGTCTTACCACAGACGTGTAAATATCCCGGCTCATCCACACAATCAAAAATGGCCTTCAGATACTTGCCGCAAAATTGATAAAAATGTTTCGGTGGAAAGAGAGATGCCAGTGGTTCTGCGATCCAAAAAAATTCCATGCCGATTTTCGCTTCCTCTTTGGCAAGGGTAATCATGTGCTCGGTGATATAAGCGAGGGTTGCTTCTAAAAATCCGGGATCTTTGGCAGACAAACGCAGGGTTTCTTCAACACCCAAGATGGTGGAGGCCACGGTCAAGGGGCCAAAGCATCCACCGCCGACAGGCAAATCTGTCGACTGCTTTAACTTTTTCATGTTACAGAGCTCATCTTCCAGCCTTGCTTTATCGAAGTAATGAATCGCGCGCACTTTATCTAGGGCTTCCTGATTGGGCAACTGGTTGGCCTTGGTCTGTTTCAAAAGCTTGGTAGCCTGATAAGATTCAAAACCCATGCTTGCTGCGAAATCTATGTAATGCCAACACATGAATTCGAATGCTTTTTCTGAATGCCAAATCAGTGAAATGGGTCGATAATTTTTTTCGAATAGTTGGTCGATTACTTTTTTCATTATTTATCCACCCCTTTAAAAACAATACCCTTGGAGACATAGGACTGTCCAAAGAAGTAAATAAGAACCGATGGAATAATCAACAGGGTCGAGGCGGCCATGACAATAGGAATACTGCTGGTGCCTTCATAGGTGCTTTTCAAGTAGTTGAGTGCCACTGCAACCGTTCTCTGATCTTCGCGTATGATATAAATGAGGGGACCGAAGAAATCGTTCCATACCGCCATGAAGTTGTAGATGATAATCACAACGATGGCGGGCTTTGACATCGGCAAAACGATTTGGAAGAGGATCTTAAGGTCACTGGTACCATCCATTTTTGCGGCATCGATCAATTCTGTAGGAATTGTGAGAAAGAATTGACGCAGAAGAAATATATAGAAGGCACTTCCGGTAAAGGCAGGTACCCAAAGTGGCAACAACGTACCATACCAGCCGATGTAGTTGAAGAGAATGAACTGCGGGAAGAAGGTAACGACCCCTGGCAGCATCATCGTCGCCAAAAGCAAAAGAAATAATCTGTTTTTGTACTTATGCTTGCAAAATGCAAAGGCATAGGCGGTCAAGGAACAAGATAGGATGTTGCCGACAATGTTCAAGAGACAAATCTTAAGGGAATTTTTCATGTAAAGCGAAAAATTGTAGTCGGTGAACAGCCGTGTATAGTTCTTGAAGTTAAAGACCTCAGGAATCCATTTGATAGGCACTTCGTAGACCTTTAAGGGTTCCTTAAAGGATGTGGAGAGCATCCATATAAAGGGCATGATCATTAAAAAGGCTCCAATCAGGATAACGATGTAGGTGAAAAATTTCAAGCATTTTCTTTTTTGAAGAATGTCCATTATAAAATATCCCCCCCATCTTTTGATTCATAGTAGATTTTGGATTTTGACGCTTTAAGTAGAATGACGGTAATCAGAAAAATCACAATGAACAGGATCCATGCCAAGGCACAGGCCTTGCCCATCTGCTTCCACACGAAAGCGTGTTTATAGACATAATAGGCATAAAAGAGCGAGGCGTTATTGGGGCCGCCGCTGGTCATGACATAAGCTTGTGTAAAGGTCTGCAAAGCACCGATTACACTGGTCAGACCTGTAAATAGGATGATGGGGCTCATGGATGGCAGGGTGATTTTAGTAAGTCGTGTCCACCAGTTGGCCGCATCGAGTTTGGCGCTTTCATAGAGGTAGCGCGGAATCCCTTGTAGTCCTGAGAGATACATGATGATACTACCACCGATGCCCCAGATGCTCATGATGATTAAAGCCGGCATAATCCAATGTTCATCACTCAGCCATCGGGGTCCATTAATGCCGAATTTCAAAAGAAAGTTGTTGAAGAGGCCGAATTCGCTGTTATAAATCCATGACCACAGCAGGGAAACGACGACGCCGGATACAACGGCAGGCAGGTAGTAGATGGTACGGTAGACGTTGATGAACTTGATGTCCGTATTTAATAGCAGGGCAGCAAAAAACGCTAAAGTGACATTGATCGGCACGCTGACAAAGGTATAGACAAGTGTGACTTTCAACGATTTATAAAAGAGAGGGTCAGCGAAGACGCTCTTGTAATTTTCAAGGCCAGCAAATTTTGGTGGTGTCAGAATGTTCCATTCGGTAAAACTGATTAAGAGTGAACTCAGCATTGGGATGAGGGTAAAGGCGATGAAACCAATAATCCAAGGGCTAGCAAACAAAAGAAATTTATGTTTGCTGATCCATTGCTGAAATTGACTGTGGCATGTACGGATTTGAATTTTCATAAGACATTCCTCATTTATACAGATTAAAAGGGGCAATAAATTGCCCCTTTAGATAAATTCATAAATACTAGTTAGCGTTTAAAAGTGTTTCAAATTCTGTTTGAAGCATAGCTGCCGCTTCGTCACCTGAAATTTGATTGTTCAACAATTGATCCATCACAGGGCTGAAGCCTTTTGTTAGATACTCATCCCAGTTTGGAAGCATGGCATCGTTATGAATAGATTTTTCAAGTGTTGTCACTCTTAAAATATGATCAATAGGTGCGCCTTCAATATTGATGATTTCATCAGATGTCGCAATATCTTTGTTGATGACAGTAATTAGACCTGAACCAGCTAACATTTTCTGTGCTTCATCGCTTTGCATGAATTTAGCAAATTCCCAAGCTAAGTCAGGATTTTTTGTTGTTTTCGCGATTGCATAACCTGCGTATAATGCAGGGATTTTCTTAGCGGCGCCATCTTTAGCTGGTACGCTTGCAAATCCCCATTCGAAATCTTTGATGTCTTTTCTGTAAACAACACTCCAAACCCCATCAATAATCATGGCGATTTTACCTGTATCGAATCCGCCGCCAAGAACTTCTGCATCTGCAGCTGTTGGTGCAGCCTTATGTACATAGATTAGGTCTTGCATTAATTGAAGGGCTTCTGCAGTTTCTTGTGAATTGACCATGACCTCTTTAGGGTAGTTTGGGTCATCGAAAAGTTGTCCACCATTTGCATAAATAAAAGCTTCGGCATTGTGATAGCCACTACCAATACTGATACCAAATTGTTTTGGTTTGCCGTCTTCACCAAAGATGGTAAGTGCTTTTGCTGCGTTGATAAGATCTTCGTAAGTCCAATCTTCTGTCGGTGTAGGTACACCAGCTGCATCAAATAGTGTTTTGTTGTAGTGGATCAACAATGTATCTGCACCGTTGATGGTTGCAATGTGTTTGCCTTCGTATTTAAAAGCGTCATAGAGGCCAACGTTGAATTTTTCAGCATTCAACAATTCTGGTGTTTCATTGAATCGATCGGTAAGATCCATGAGAAGACCTTGACTCGCCCAGTTTACAAAGTATTTTGGGTGACCGTAAATGACGTCAGGCGCCATGTTGCCAAGGAACATAGAGTCAATTTTTGTTGTATATTCTTCAGGAATATATTCTAAGTTAACTTTGGTACCAGGGTTTTTTTCTTCGAATAAGGCAATGATTTCTTCATTGACTTTTCTTTCTTCAAGTGAGCCCCAAGTAGAAAATGTAATTTCTCCGCTCAATGTCGATTCTGAACCATTTGTTGCTTCGGGTGTTGTTGCTGTGTCTGCTTCTGTCGTTTTTGGCGAACAACCAGCCAAAGAACCTAAAATGAGAAGCATGCTTAAAATTAATGATACATATTTTTTCATAACGATCTCCCTTTTGTTTAATTTTTCTACAAACCAACTATATAAAAACTGTATGCATAAAACAATTAGAAAATATTGATGCATGATAGGTCAGTATATGAAATGTTTATAGCCATTTTCTGTATGTATAGAAAAGACTTAATATAATTTTAATATGACTGGCGGATGGAATCGGTTAAAATAATAGTAAAAATATTGAATCAATTATAGAAAGAGGATGAATTATGAAGAAAATTGTATTAATGTTATTTGCTTTATCTATGCTGATGGTATCGTCCGTTGTTTATGCGGATACGACTGAGGTACAGCCTGCGTCAGAACCCACTTTTGAAGAAACATTGGGTCTGGAAGTATTGAAATTTGCCAATGAAAAATTGGAAAATGATCTGAAAGAGGGCCATCCTGAGCTTTACGAAGCGTTCTCAAGAACTTTGGACACGCCTTATGGTTTCAACATGAATGTGAACTTGATTGCAAACGTGAATGAAACGATGGCAGAGGAATTGGGTGTACGTCGAATTGTGGCTCAAATGTATGCAAACGGCTATATCAATATGCCTGCCAAGCAAGCAGAGATGAAACTTAATATGAACATTGATGCAGGCGCGGCATTGAATGAATCCATTGAAGGTGTTGAAGTCAGAATGATTGATGATTTGATTTATTCCTATGATCCAAGCGCTTCTTACTGGAGTGAGGAAACATTAGATTATGCTGATTTGGGCATGATGGGCAACCCTATGGAACAGCAAAGCATTGGTTATATGGCACCATTTGCAGATAAAATGACCAAAAGGGAAACTGTAAACGGCATGGTTTATTCTTTAAGCATGACGGGTGAAGATATTAAAGACAGCATTAATGAAACTTTTGGTGAATCTGTATATGATGCCTTTATGAGCGGTGTAGAGTCTGAAGGTGTGATGTTTGAAATCCCTACTTTCAAAATGGATTACGTGATTAAAGATGGTGTGATTCGTGCCCAACATACGGAAATAGAACTAAACCTTGTGGTAGATGGCGAAGCGATAAACCTAATGATGGCAGTGGATGGCGAGTATTACAGCTATGGACTTCAAAAAGAAGTTGTGGCGCCAGTCATGGAGTAAAACACATTCTTGCCTGTGCTGACAAAAATTAAACAATCCTTTAATTTGTTTGCGTATTATAATAGAATCGTTAAAAAGGGAGGGTGATAATTTGCGAATTGTAAGAAGTAATTTCCATAATCCGTATTTTAACTTGGCCATGGAAGAGTATGTATTTAACAAGTTTGATGGTGAAGTTTTCATGCTGTGGCGTAATGATCAAGCGATTATTGTAGGTAAGAATCAAAATACGATAGAAGAAATCAATGTGGATTATGTGGAAACCAATAGCATCCCTGTTGTACGGAGAATGTCTGGCGGTGGCGCGGTTTTCCACGATTTAGGCAATTTGAATTTTACATTCATCAGTGATGATGACGGCAATAGTTTCAGCAACTTTAAGCGTTTTACACAACCGGTGGTTGATTTGCTCCAAAGGTTGGATGTGGATGCGGAGTGTTCCGGTAGAAACGATTTGACCATTGATGGCAAGAAATTCTCTGGTAACGCGCAATTCAAGAGCAAAAAGCGCGTGTTGCATCATGGTACCCTTTTATTTTCTTCAGACATTGCGGATATATCGGCATCACTTAAGCCGAAGGCTTCAAAATTTGAAGGAAAGTCTGTTAAATCAGTGAAATCACGTGTGACCAACATCAGCGCGCACCTTAAACAGACCATGACCATTGAAGAATTCATGGACGCTTTAGAAGCCTTTATGATTGAGCAGGCCGACGGTTTCGAAAAATATGAACTGGATGCGGCAGATATTGCGGCAATCGACAAGATGGTCGCGGAAAAGTACAGTACATGGGAGTGGAATTACGGCAAATCGCCGAATTACGCCTTTTCAAGAGAAAAGCGTTTTGAGGCAGGTTCGGTACAGGTGAATCTCGATGTGAAGAATGGCATCATTCATCAGGCCAAATTCTATGGCGACTTCTTCGGTGTGATGGATGTATCCGAAATTGAGAACAAATTGGTTGAGGTGAAACACGAACGCGAAGCACTGGATGCGGTTTTGAGTCAGATTGAAATCAGCAACTATTTTTTGAATATTGATAAGGACAGTATTTTGGATTTGATGCTATAAAATAAGCGATGAACGCTCGGCGTTCATCGCTTTTTATATTTTTTATTATTACCGCTCCCAGCGCAAATCTTTACCGTAAAAACGCAGGATATTAAAACCACCGAACAATCGTGAAGAAACTCTGTCTGAATAGATCTTACTGATTTCAACAGGAGATAGATTGGTCGATATAATGGTGCGCTTTGACTTTAACAGGCGTGTGTTGATGATGTTGAAAATTTCCGTGTTGGTAAAGGTATTGGTCATTTCTGTGCCCAGGTCGTCGATAATCAGCAGATCCGCATCAAAGAGCATTTCATAGCTGAAATTATCTAGCGGTAGACTATCCTTTTTGAATTTCCGACGTTCGAGTAGTTCCAATATATTGAAGGATGTCTGGTAAACGACGAGGTAACCCTTATCCAGCAGCGCTTTCGCAATGGCATTGCAGAGAAATGTTTTGCCTAGGCCTGTGCTGCCGTAAAAAAGAAGGTTTTCTTTGGTGTGGTCAAAATTATGGACGAAGGACTCACATAAACTTAGGATCTCTTTCATGTTTTCCCTAGGTGAAACGACTTCGCCCTCAGGTACTTGATCGCTGAAGAGATTCATGTTAAAGGTTGAAAAGTTCTCTTTTTCAAGGACTTGATTCAGGTTGGACATTCTGTAGCCGTAATTGATCATGCGTTGTTTGAAGCAGCCACATTTCTTACCCTTGCGATCAAATCCGGTGTCTTGACAGTTGCTGCACTGATAGATCTTTTCTAAGTAGTTGACGGGAATATTATGCTCTGTCAGAAGGAAGGCTTTTTCCTGTTGCAGTTGCTTGATGCTGTACTCCATTTCTTTGAGTATGAATTGACTGTCGCTTGGATTGTCGAAAATAGACTTGGATGCATGGATAGAGACCTTTGCCATCGCTACGTCGATTTCTCGAATGCGAGGAATGATGGCGTAGACTTCGTCTTTTCGTTTCTGGTAGGCCTTTTCGGCTAAATCACGCAATTTTTCATATTCTTTTAGTATTTCAGCAATAATCGCTTTATTCATGTCACCACTACTTTCTAATACCTAAGATTTTTTCCAATTCATCATTGGTATACTTTTCTGTTTTCTGTTCGAAATTATGGAATCGGTTACCGGCTTTTTTAGATGGTTGAACCGTTTCTGAGTTTCGTTCCTTCGGTTGGCGTTCTGCTATATAAGTCTTGTAGGCCTCCATATCGTGAACGTTCTCCTTGTACAAATCGATGACGATCTTGTCAAGGTAGTTCATATTCACATTGGAGGTGCGTTTAGAAGACTCTTTGAGTACGAAGATGAGAAAATCAAAATCAAATTGATAGTCGTTGAGCCATCGCCCCATGACTTCCTTATCGCCTTCAGAAGGGAGTTTGCTGCTGTAACCCAGTACAGCGTATATTTTTCTGTAGCGCAGAAATTCCTCTTTTTCAAGAAGTAACTTATCCTCAACATCTTGAAGGGTTAAAAGACCGCTGTCGTACCAGCTGAGCAGAATGGATTTCACGTAATTGAAATTCTTTTGTCCCCTGCCTTCTATAGCGAGCTCAAAAGCACGTACTACCAAATTTGTGTCAAAGTTATAAGTCCTAATCCAATCCAGGATACGCATGCGCTCGTTGGGTTGGAGATTTCGACGCATCAACTGGTCGATCAGATAGAACATTTCCTTGATTTGAGGGTCTTGAGATGCATTGACCATTTCTGCTGTTTGTGACGGTGCAACGACTGTTGATGCCACTTGCTTAGATTCCAGATTTTTATCGATGTATAGTTGAATCAAGGATAGGAATTCAACGTCAAAGTCGGTCACATCCGTTGCATCTTTTTTAGGGTGCTTGATGATGACGTTTTTATTTTCCCAAAAGTCCCAGGCGGATAGTACATCGCTTAGCGGGATGTTGAGATGCTTGGCGATGGTCACGTTGGTGACATCCCGTGTTGTTGGGTTTTCTTTCGCAAATTTGAAGCCAGTCAAATAGACTTTTAACTGCACACCGTTTGCCATAGGCATAAAGTCGTTAATAAATATATTTTCAATGGCGGTATGTCCAAAATCAAGGTTTGGTTCTTTAATTCTAAACATGCCTCTCTCCTCGGTTGATGTATTTGGGTTTCAGGTAACCCATAGACCGTTTTTGCATCCTTTTTCCAGTGTAGGACCCAGACACACAAAATACACATATATTGCATATAATATTATAGCACAATTCTTTTGATATCCTTTATAAAAGTAGCTCAAATATGATATACTGAATCATAGGTAGGTTTAAATATTTAATAAGGAGTTAATATGAAGAAATTCAGTTTTATTGATTTTTTCGCGAAAGCGGTCGCGACGATTATCAGTCCTTTTTATCAAATGTTTAAAAGGGTGCAAAAGAAGAAGCGTACATATCATTATGATTTAGCATTAAAATCTAGGAGAATTAGTAATATGTCAAAAATGAAAGATTTTGCACAGACCCACTGGAAGATCGGTGCGGGTGTCTTGGCGTCTTTGGTGTTGATTGGCATCTTAAGCATGTCTTTTAACGGGATGTTAAGCGCAAGCCCTGTTGCTGGTGAAGTTGCGGCGGTATCGACGACTGGAGTGCCAACTGCGGCTAGCAGTGACGGTGAGACAGCGGCGGCAACCATGACTCCATATCAGCAAAAGATTGTCGATGATGTTAAGCTCTATATGCAAGCGTCGTTACCGGGCTTTGCCATCACCGTCAATAATAACGAAATTGCCTTTTTTAAATCCTCAGATGATGCGTATGTTGTACTTAATACGCTGAAGGCAAATTTCAAAGAAACAGATAAGATTTACACCAACGTGTATTATAAAGAAGTGGTCGACGTGGTGCCTACAGCTAAAGCGCTGGCGGTTCGTTCCAAGTATGACAGTTCAGAGGAGTCCCTTTATTATATAACCAAGGGAACCGATGAGCAGAAGATTCATGAAGTGAAAAAAGGTGAAAACTTTTGGGTAATAGCAAGTTATTATAATGTAGGCGTAGCAGACCTCATCAAGGCAAATCCGGATGTCGTACCAGAACGTTTACAGATCGGCCAGCAAATCAGTTTGATTGTGCCTAAACCACTTATTACCGTTGCTACGGTGGAAATGGCTACTTATGAAGAGCCGATTCCTTTCGATATTGAGTATGAAGATAATGCCGATATGTACAAAGGTGAATTCAAGACAAAAGTGGCAGGAACCAACGGTCAGCGCATGGTGGATGCAGAGATTTACCATGAAAACGGCATCGAAGTAGGGCGTCTCGTCCTAGATGAAGAAATCCTGTCTGATCCAGGTATCAAAGTGGTTTATAGAGGCACAAAAGATCCACCGCCAAGAAAGGGTACAGGCGTTTTGGCTAAACCTACGTCTAGGGGTGTCGTTACCTCTGAATTCGGATGGCGTTGGGGTAGACGTCACAATGGTATTGATATAGGTGTTGCGATTGGAACGGACGTAAAAGCTGCCGATGGTGGCGTGGTTATTTTTTCTGGTACGAAGGGCGGTTATGGTAAATGTGTCATGATTGACCATGGCGCCAATATTGTAACCTTGTATGCGCACAACAGTAAATTATATGTACAAAAAGGTGATAAAGTATTTAAGGGTCAATTGATAGCGGCTAGTGGAAATACTGGGGTAAGTACCGGACCGCATTTACATTTTGAAGTTCAGAAAAATGGGACACCGGTCAACCCGAGAAATTATCTAAAATTCTAGCGAGTCTTAAGACTCGCTAATTTTTTCGAGAGGTGAGAAGATGAATAAGAAAATTCTTGTAGTCGACGATGAGAAACCGATTTCGGATATTATTAAGTTCAATCTTGTAAAAGAAGGGTTCAATGTGGAGGTCGCATATGATGGCGACGAAGCACTGAAACTTGTATATCAGTATCAACCGGATTTAATCTTACTGGATGTGATGTTGCCGAAATTAGACGGCTTTCAGGTCTGTCGTAAGGTAAGAGAATCTTTTAGCATTCCAATCATCATGTTGACGGCAAAAGAAGAGGAAGTAGACAAGGTCTTGGGTCTTGAGCTTGGCGCAGACGACTATATCACGAAGCCTTTCGGTATGCGTGAGTTAATTGCACGTGTCAAAGCCAACTTGCGACGTATGGACCTTAATGTGGAAGTACCGTCGGATGCGAACAACATCATCACATCAAGCAATTTGGTGATTGATTTGGATCGCTATGAAGTGAAGAAAGATGATGAAGTGATTGAATTAACCCTTAGAGAATTTGAACTTCTGAAGTTCCTAGCGACTAGAGAAAATCAAATTTTCACACGAGAACAGCTTCTTAAAGACGTGTGGGGCTACGAATACTTCGGTGATATCCGTACCGTTGACGTAACCGTACGACGTTTAAGGGAAAAGGTGGAGGACGATTCTAGCAGTCCTAAATTTATTATGACCAAAAGAGGCGTCGGTTACTACTTTAGGAGGACGTAATGAATGTTTAGTAGTATTCGCTGGAAGTTCATTGTAATATATATGCTTCTGATATTCATCGGCATGCTTGTTGCCGGTGTTTTTATCGTGCAATCCTATGAGCGTTATCACTTTGATGGTGTGGATGAAAAGCTGAACGATGTGGCTGAAATTATCTTGCCCTCTTTAGAAGTCTATGACGATTTGCTCAGCAACAGCAGTGATCTTCAAGTACTCGTTGATAATACGATGAATCTGGGTTTAAGAGAAGAAGTGTATGTCGTGGCAGCAGACAACAACTTGATTGTAGCGACAACAACTGCCAATGTCGGTAGAAATGCGAGTGATATTCTAGAATTGCCCCTC
>JAFGTX010000153.1 GCA_016938815.1 Clostridia bacterium
GAAACGCTGTCGAATAGGGCGATGCGCCCTCGGTGATCTTCTATGTCGATATCAGCACCTGCATCGATCAACAAATTGGCAGACACTGCGCTGTCTCGGTTGTTGAGGGCGTACATCAGTGGGGTCTTGCCATCTTTAGGATTTCTTATATTTAGGTTTATACCACGATTAATGGCGCTTTTAACAACATCTTCGTAGCCGTATTCACCAGGTTTTGTGTAGAAATGTTTGCTACAGGCAATCATTAGGGCATTTTTCCCCATATCGTTTGTTAGTGTGAGCTCATTGTGATCGATGTAATCCATCAGCTCATTCACACCTGAAAGTTCTCCGATATGGCCAATTTTTCTAGATTTTCTTATGTTCATGAACAATTGGAGGCATGCCATCATAATTAATGTGATAATTAAGAGATCCATTATTTCACCTCCGATTTAGTGCCGCATTCAGGGCAGAATTTTTTATCGCCAATCTCTGTACCGCAGTTGGTGCAGAAATGTTTTATAGCGTGTTCTTGAGTTGTTGGGTCGATAACGGGCATCGTTGTTTTCTTATCTGCAGCGGTCGGCTTCAATGTAATCGTCAGGTCTACCGGCATATCCTCGTGGATATGGAGACCACACTTTGGACAGTGTATCATATCAGCTGTAAGAAATTGGTGACATCTTAGGCAGTAGGGCTCAGCATTGTCGAGTTCAAAATGTTCCTTTTCCGTCAGAGTATAGTAACGTTTATGCCTATAAGTCATTTTTTTTTCGATATTTATAAAGACTGATGTTGATGAGTCCGAAGATGACGAGAAGAAGGATTTTGACAATGAAACTATCTAGCCCGAGGCCGTTATAGGCTAATACGGAAGGAATGCCGAACAAGACGGTCATCAAGATGAAAGTGGCTATGCAACCCTTAACCCGACTGGGTGGTTTTTTTTCGTATTCTTTTTGCAGATTCTCAACAAAGACTTGATGTGCTTCAGAATGTGGAATTTCAATGGTTGGTGCGTGGCAATGGTCACAGGTAGATTTAGACGTGACGATTGCTTTACCGCACTTGATACAGTACTTGTTTTTCATAGGGTCACCTCTTCCTATTTTGTAGTGATGCATTTTTAAAGACAGGCTTCTAGTTATTATTGTAAGGTATAGAGAGGAAAATATCAAAATGGTTTGAGGGCATAAAAAAAGAGCTGGAATCAGCTCTTTTTATGTTCATGTGGTTTAATATTAATTTGCAGTTTCTAAAATACGTTCTGTATAAAGATTGTATTGGTCTGACATAATCGGGTTAGAAATCTTAAAACCGTTCTCTTCTCGAAGTTGAATCATTGCTTTATAGCTTAAGTTGGTGTCATCTTTGATTTTATCTGCAGCTAAAGTTTGAATGATGGTGTCTTTCATGGCTTCTAAAGATTGTTTTTCTTCGCCACCGGTTCTTTTGATGATATGGAAACCGAATTGAGTTTGAACCGGTGTTTGAGTCACTTCACCGTTTTTTAGTGCGTATGCCGCTTCTTCGAATGGTGCAACCATCATGCCTTTTCCAAAGGAACCAAGTGCACCACCGTTAGCGCCGGAACCTGGATCTTTTGAGTATTCTTTAGCAAGTGCAGCAAAGTCTTCACCGGCATTGATGCGTTCGATTAGTGCGCGGGCCTGCTCTTTAGCAAGTGCTGAACTGGCTTCAGAGTCATCTGCTGGTGTGATTAAGATATGACTGGCTTCGATTTCTGGTGCGTAGTTGTCGTAGTAGGCTTGAATATCTGCATCTGTAATCACGTTGGCAATCACGTATTTTTCGACGTAAGCCTGTCTTTGTTCGTTAAGAACCAATGATGTTCTGAAGTCTGCTTCATCTTTGAAACCACTGATTTTAAGTGATTTTTCAAAGTCGTCTTTATAGTAATCTTTTATGTTGGCAAGGTTCGCATCAACTGTAGACTCCATTTCTGGTGTGACGGGTTCCACCGTATCCAGAATACTTTTATCGACAAGGTCAAACAAAGTCGCTAAACCATATTTAGCAACAAGGGCGTCGTTGAGCGTGCTTTCGCTAATTTCACCCTGAGTATATGTTGCTGTAGCAGTGGAAGCATCAGTTGCAGCTGCTTGTGTGCAGCCGGCAATCATCGTTGTTAGTAGTGCTGTCGATAAAACGACAGCCATTTTCTTTTTAAAGTGCATGTCAATCCTCCGTATTGTATAATTTGTAAAGTACACATCTATTGTACTATACACTTGAAATGTGACACAAGTGTGAACGAGAAGTAGCCATTGTGTGAAACGAATAGATTGATATGAAAATAACGTTGTTTTACAAGATTTTCTAGGGGTATCAGATAAATAGAAGCAGCATATACGAATTGAAAGGGGAGAGGGTTAATGGAAAGATTGGAAACGATTATGAGGGATAGGCTCGAAAAAACAGCTTATTTTTTAGAAGCAGTAGGCATGGTCGATAAGGAACTCTTGGAAATGAGCGCCAACATTAAATTCGACTACTCGATGAACTGTGAAGATGAAAAGCACTATGAATTCATTATCGACGGCAAGAGCATCTGCTTTGAAAAGGACAGTTTGATTAAAACAGTGCACAGCAAACGATTAGAGGATTACAAAGGTGCAATCTATGATCGTATCCGTGCAGAAATTACGCTATAATTGACTGCATTATAATTACTGACATAAAGACGATGATGGACTGCCTTGGTTACAAGGCAGTTTTTATGTGCCCATACATCAAAAATATTCTTTAAAGTTTACCGGTTAGTTCTTGATCCAATCTTGAAAAGAAGTCGTGCATATAGTCTACACGCTCACGACCGATGGCTTTGCCTCTCTCTGTGTAAAGGCGGTCTGGAATTTTCTTGAGTTTGTATTCGTATTCCATGAGAGGGGAGTGCTTTGAAAGATCCTTGATTCTGCCGTTTTCTGCGGTGTTGACGCTTTCATAGTCATCAGGTGTGGTGGCAGCGATACGCTGTCCGAACTGACCGGCAAGCATAAAAGTTCGAGCGATGCCGACAGAGCCGATGGCGTCCAGTTTGTCGGCGTCAAAAAGGATTTTTGCTTCGATTGTCTTTGGTTCGTTGCCGCTTCTGTATCTGTGTGTTGCAATGCAATGCTGGATGCTTTCGATTAGGCTTTCAGAATAACCCAGCGTGGTCAGAAAATCGCCGGCCATTTCGCTACCCAGTAGCGCGTGGTCGATGACGCCACTTTGATCGTTACTTTCCAGCGTTCTGGCAATATCATGCAGCAGCGCAGCAGGTTCCAGAACAGATAAGTTAACACTTTCTTCGCCGTCAGCAATCAGCTTGCAGAGATTGTAGACGCGCATCACGTGATCGATGCTGTGTGCGGAGCAAGATAATTCAGATGTCATCTTTTCCATAATTTTGTCTATTTGTAAATTCATCATAACCTCCAGAATTAAGATAGAATCATTAACGAAACGTACGTTCGACCTTATTATAGAACGTGCGTTTCGTCTTGTCAAACAGCAAATTTTAATGGATGGGGGGGCGTCTAAAAAAATTAACAAATTCGGAAACCGAGATTATACCCCTGATGCAGAGGGGTCTGAATTGTGTTCACAAAAAAGTTACGAGTATTTTTGTTGACCTGTGGTATAATCGTTTTATAAGAAAGTGAAATAGTGTGAAAAACATTATAAAAAATATTAATGACAAAGAAATTAGGAGGAAAGCATGAAGGTATTAACTAATCAAGATACTATAGATGCGATTAAGGAAATTGTAGCACAGCAACCGGATTTTCCAGGTACGGTTAGAATCTATTTAGCAGGTATGGGTTGATCAGGTCCAAGCTTCGGCTTATCCCTTGATGGTATCAAGGATACAGATGTACAAGACGAAACAAATGACATCGCGTTCATTATGGACAAAGACTTATATGACCAAGTTGGTGAAATGAAAGTAGAGTTCTTAGGTAACGGCTACTACGTGGCACCAGCGACTCAAGGCGAGTCTTCATGTAGTTCATGTGGCGGCGGTTGTGGTCACTAATCAGTAAAAATAAGAAGGATAGCACTTATTCGAGGAATAAGTTGCTATCCTTTTTTGATTATTTGCATAGAAATCGGTTATTAAATAACTGGTATTAGGCGTTGTTGCCATACGTGGCGAGTAAATCGATGAAAGTCTTGGTTGCAATTGTTTGAGGCACGCTGCTGTTGTAAACAATGCCGATGTCGATGCTAGGTAGGGTTTCCTTTAGTTGAATCTTGAAGATGCCATCTTTTAAGATGCTGTTGGCAGCAGGCTCTGCGACAAAGCCGATACCGACGTTGAGTTTCGTCATTTCTAGGATGAGATCCATGGAACCGAACTCGAACTCAGGCTGTATCCCTAAGTTACGCTCTTCAAGAAATCGGTCGAGGATGCGGCGGGTAGTAGAATCCTTTTCTAATGAAATGAGTGGTAGATCAGCCAATTCTTTTAAGGAAAGGATACGTCCTTTTAGATGGCCGAAACGTTCCTCGGAAGCAATGAATACACTGTTGAAGGTGGTGAATTTGATGACGTTGTAGCCGGTCACTTTGACAAAGGGATTGATGTTGATAATGCCCACGTCCATAAGGCCTTTATTCACCATGTTGAGGGAAATGGAGGAGGGTCTGTTGTTGATGGTAATGTTGACTTTGGGATAAAGTGCGTGAAATTCCTTCAGAGCATCGAAGAGGAAGTATTTACAGATGGTATCGCTGGCGCCGATACGTACTGTGCCAGTTTCGAGGCTATTGAGACTTTCGATGTTCTTTTCGCCAGATTTGATGATGTTAAAGGCTTTTTCTATGTATTTGTAGAGCATTTTCCCTTCCTCGGTGAGGTGGACACCTTTGCCTGCGCGGTAAAAGAGCTTTGAGCCCAGTTGCTCCTCTAAAGTACGGATGTTTTGACTGACGGAAGATTGGCTGACATAGAGGGCTTTGGCGGCATTAGAATAGTTGAGGTGCTTGGCTGCATAGTAGAAAACCTTATATAATTCAAAGTTAACATTCATATTAGAACTCCTTATAATTAATATTAGTAACATTAATTTTAATTATAATATAGACTGTGATAAAATGAAAGCGAAAACAGCGGAATCAGTTGTACATAGGAGGGTAAAATGAGCTCGGTTAAAAGAATAATTGTTGAGAAAAAAGATAGATTCGCCGATGAAAGTAGAAAACTTTTAAATGAAATAAAAGAAGGTCTCCATGTTGAGGGGATCACATCGGTAAGATTGTTAAATGTATATGATGTAGACGGTTTAAGTGAAGAAGACTATATCAAATCGAAGAACTCCGTATTTTCAGAGCCAAACGTAGACGATGTTTACGAAGAAACGGTGGCGATGTCAGCGGATGCTTTTGCGTTTAGAACACAGCTTTTACCAGGCCAATTTGACCAAAGAGGCGATTCGGCAGGTCAATGTATTGAAATCATCACACTTAAAGATAGACCGCTTATTGAATCTTCTAGAATCTATGTTATGACTGGCAGTATTTCTGAAGATGAGCAATTGAAAATCAAAAATTACTTGATTAACCCAGTGGAATCTCATGAAGTGCCACTTGGTAAACCTTTGTCATTGGATCAAAAATTATCAGCACCGGAAAGCGTTAAACGGGTATGTGGTTTTATAGATTTTACAGCAGACGAACTGGCAACTTACAGAGCGGATATGGGTTTTGCAATGTCTGATGACGACATTGCCCATATTCAGAAGTATTTTATCGGCATCAAAAGAGATCCATCGATTACAGAGCTTAAGGTACTGGATACTTACTGGTCGGACCACTGTAGACATACGACATTCATGAGTGAAATCACAGCGGTGGATATCGCAGAAGGCCCATACAGTTCAGTGATAAAAGATGGTTACCAAACGTATTTAAATGATAGAGCTTTTGTGTACGGCGAGACAGACAGAGACATTTCTCTTATGGACTTGGCGGTGATTTCAGCTAAGAAACAAAAGAAGGCCGGCAATTTGGAAGACCTTGATATTTCAGATGAAATCAACGCATGCAGTATCAATGTGTCTGTTGACGTCAATGGAAAAGACGAAGACTACCTGGTTATGTTCAAGAATGAAACCCATAACCATCCAACTGAAATCGAACCATTCGGTGGTGCGTCAACGTGTCTTGGCGGTGCGATTAGAGACCCACTTTCAGGCCGTGTGTATGTTTACCAAGGTATGCGTCTGACAGGTTCTGGCGACCCTAGAACGCCGGTTGAAGAAACACTATCCGGTAAATTGCCTCAGATTAAGATTACTAGAGAAGCGGCGAAAGGCTTCAGCTCATACGGCAACCAAATTGGTTTGGCGACCGGTCTTGTTGAAGAAGTCTATGACGAAGGTTTCTTGGCAAAACGTATGGAAGTTGGCGCAGTCATCGGTGCGGCACCAAAGAAAAATGTAAGAAGAGAGCAGCCGATTGCAGGCGATGTGATCCTTATCGTAGGCGGCGAAACAGGCCGTGACGGTTGCGGTGGTGCGACAGGCTCTTCCAAGGAACACGATGAAGAAAGTATTTTGACTTGTGGTGCAGAGGTACAAAAAGGGAATGCGCCGGTTGAAAGAAAGCTTCAAAGATTATTTAGAAATGAAAAATTGAGTGTGCTGATTAAAAAGTGTAATGACTTTGGTGCAGGTGGTGTCTCGGTAGCCATCGGCGAATTGGCAGACAGTATTGATATAGATTTAGACCAAGTACCTGTGAAATACGCAGGCCTTGATGGTACGGAACTTGCGATTTCAGAGTCTCAAGAACGTATGGCTGTTGTGGTTTCTAAAGAAGACGCAGAAGCCTTCAAAGCGCTTTCTGCTGAAGAAAACCTCAATGCGGTTCAAGTGGCTACAGTAACGGATTCAGGTAAATTGCGCATGACATGGCGTGGTGACACGATTCTTGAATTGGATCGTGACTTTATCGAAACCAATGGTGTAAAAACGAAAACACAAGTCATTGTAGAAGGCGCAGACGATGCGGATAACTTCTTTAACAAATATAAGGTAGCCGTTGATGCAAGCGATAAAAAAGCAGCATGGCTTCAAAATCTAGCGCGACTTAACGTTTGTTCGAGACAAGGCCTTGTGGAAAACTTCGACAGTTCGATTGGCGCTGCAACGGTCTTATCGCCATTTGGCGGACACTACAGAAAGACGCCAATTCAAGGTATGGTGGCTAAAGTACCTGTACTGGGCGGCGAAACGACAACCGGAACGATCATGACCTTCGGTTACGATCCGGAAGTGGGCAAGTGGTCAACTTTCCACGGCGGTATGTACAGCGTGGTAGACTCTATTGCGAGATTGGTTGCCATCGGTGGCGATTATAGAAAAGCTAGATTTTCTATGCAGGAATATTTTGAGAAATTAGGGATGGTGCCTGAAAAATGGGGCAAGCCTTTCAGCAGTTTGTTGGGTGTCAACAAGGTGCTTAGCGAGTTCGGCCTCGCGGCTATCGGCGGTAAAGACTCTATGTCGGGTACGTTTAAGGACATCAATGTGCCACCGACTGTGATTTCTTTTGCCGTAGCGCCAACGAAGGTGGATCAAGTGATTACACCGGAATTAAAAAAAGCCGATTC
>JAFGTX010000020.1 GCA_016938815.1 Clostridia bacterium
GTCATATCAGAAACTTTGCCATTCTTAACGCTTGCATCCGCTTGAGCTTCATTGAACATCTGTAAATCCAATTCGCCATTAAGAGCCTTCTCTTTGCTTGTTTTCTCCGCTTTTTTCATCGGACCGAAGTCCTTGATTTTATCATTGGCAACCATAAAGACAATCACAAGAATGACGATACAGTAGAAATTGTATGGAATGGTCTTTACAAGTCCTACCACGGGATCTTCAACGGTTGGAATATTGTCTACCATCAATGCACCCATATAGGCTACCCATCCTGAAATCGGTATCAAGACATTAATCGGTGCAGAAGTAGAATCCAAAATGAAGGCCAATTTCTCTCTTGAAATATTTTGTCTATCGTAAATCGGTTTAAATACCGTGCCCGTTGCAAGAGAACTGAAATAAGCACTGGTGAACAAGGAACAGCCCATAATCGCTGTTGCGTTCATAGCGCCCTTCTTTGTCTTAACCTTTGTAGATAGCCATTTACCGAAAGCCATCGCACCGCCGGATTTATCTAAGATCGTGATAAAGGCACCCAGCAAAAGCACAACGATAACCACTTCAGCTCTTCCTGCGTCCTTGACGAGTCCCATACCTCGAAGACCTGCTTCACTATTTGCGCCGTGACCAGCCACTGCAGAGAAGGTGTTGGTAATCGAATAAAGCACAGAATGCATAAAACCGTTGGTATGTGCATCAATAATCATCGTCGCAGACAGTATGCCTACCAGTAACGATTCGACTACCCTTTTAGACGTAATCGCCAAACCTAATGCAATAAACGCTGGAATCAGCGATAAAATGCCATAATGTAAAATTTGAGTTTCCATATATATTCCCCCCTAATATACTATGAACAGCTCTGACTCAAGCCAGTTGATTCGCTTTGATTGTTTTCAGCCAAGCCGACAAATAATTTAAAAATATTCAAATGTTCCGCAGAAGTCGCACTCATCATTTCAGGATGCCACTGTACAGCAAAAACATATGGTCGCTCCTTATGATAGTAGGCCTCAATGGCACCATCCTCTGACCAGCCGCAAGCTACCAAATCTTCACCAAGCGCGTCGATGATTTGATGGTGCAGGCTGTTGACGCCAATTTCATCTTCCTTGAAGCAAGATGCCAATAGACAGTCTTCATCCACTTTGACACGATGCGCTATAGAATCTTTCGTTCCAAACATGCCAACGTGTTCGATGGTCGTGTCGTAATACATGCCAATATCCTGAATAAGAGAGCCTTTAAAAAATACATTCATCAGCTGAAAACCTCTACAGATACCGAATATCGGTATATTCTTTTTAATCGCCAATTCAATCAGCTTCAGCTCCACATCATCTCTAACTGGCTCCAGATTACCAAGGCCCTTCATAAAAGGCTGGTTGTAGTGTTGTGGACTCACATCTCCGCCACCGGTTAAGAGCAGACCGTCAATTTGATTCACGACATGTTCAAGATAGTCTTCGGAATCAATCGGCGCAACTAAAAATGGCACGCCACCTGCTCTTACTACCGCTTCGGAATAATCCATAGTTGACATCATCATATTTTGGTCTGCTCTTCCTCGAACACGGTGACCCGCAAATTCGGAAGCCGCTACAAAATATGCTGATAATCCAATTACTGGTTTCATCATATTCCTCCTTTTCATTTGATAGTAATAAGAGCAAGTTACGTGCCAATCTAAAGAATA
>JAFGTX010000154.1 GCA_016938815.1 Clostridia bacterium
TTGACGGAAAAGACCAAGATGGAAGTGGTACGACTGGCACAAAAATACGATGTGTATATTGTCGAGGACGATTGCCTGATGGATCTTGACTATAACAGGAAGTGTTTGCCCATGTATTACTACGATACGAAGGACCGGGTTATTTTCATCAAGAGTTTCACAAAATCATTTATTCCGGGGATCAGGTTAGGCGCAGTCATTCTACCTGATGCGCTTAAAGATACCTTCATCAAATACAAATACAATGCAGACCTTTTTACCTCGGTTTTTAATCAGGGTGCCCTTGAAATTTTTATCAAAAGTGGTCTTTATGAAAAACACTGCGACCGTATACAAAAGGTCTATCAGAAAAAGCTGGGCATGATTCAACAATTTTTAAAAAGTCATCCGAAAGAAGGGGTTTCCTTTCTCGTTCCTCGATCGGGAGTCTATATGTGGTTTATCCTTGATCCAGCTATTTCGGTAGACGTCCTTTTTGAAAATCTTCTAAAAGAAAATGTCTTGATCAAGAAAGGTCGACATTATTTCAAAAATGAGGCACAATATGATAATGGGTTTAGATTATGTACCTATAATTTAGATGATGCCTCTATAAAAAGAGGTCTTAAAATCATTCTAAATGAAATCAGTAGATTACATAAGCTGAAAAAGTAAGATCGCGGTTTTATATCAGGCAAGAATCCTGTATACTATAATGTGGAGTATAATAAAGAAATATCAAATAAGGTGGACTATGATAACAACTAAAATTTTGAAAAATAACATGACCTTCTTAGGTCATCAAATAAAAGATGTACGTTCGGTTAGCTTCAGTTTCTGGATTCGCTCAGGTGTTATCACGGAATCAGAGGTGGAGAACGGCGTAAGTCATTTTTTGGAGCATATGCTTTTTAAGGGTACTGCCAAGCTGAACAGTAAGGAAATTGCCCATGCATCGGATCTGCTCGGTGGTAATATTAATGCCTATACGACAAAAGAGCATGTCTGCCTTTACGGAAAAGTACTGGATGAGGACTTCATGGAGGCGCTCTCCATACTTTCCGATATGTTGAATGCACCTTTGATATCTGAAGAAGAGATTGAAAAAGAAAAGAAAGTCGTTTTAGATGAAATCGCCATGTACAATGATACACCTGAAGAACTGGGTTATGATATTCTATGCAAAATCCTCTTCCCAGAGAGTCATTATGGCATGCCGATTTTAGGTGAGAAGGAGACCGTAACTCAGTTTCAACGTGAACAGTTGGTGGATTATTACCGAGAACATTTCAACACTGGAGAAATCATCTTCAGTATTGCAGGCAATTATGATGAAGCAGAGACCATTGAATACCTGGAGAAGAACTTTACCAACTATATCGGTGAGGTCGCTTTTCCGGATATGAATTTCGGTGCCATTGAGATGCAAAGTGGTTACAAATACGTCGATAAGGAACTGGAACAGATTCATGTTCATGTAGGTTTCAAAGGCCTACAGTTCAATGATAAGGATAGTTATCCGCTGATGGCTTTGAACAATATTCTTGGTGGTACGTCAAGTAGCCGCCTCTTCCAGAAGGTAAGAGAGGACCATGGTTTGGCTTATAGCATCGATACGCAACCGGTATTCCATGAGGACATCGGCTTTTTCAATCTTTACTTCTCAAGTTCTCAAGGAGAAGTAGAAGAGACGGTGATGCATATCATCGATGAGATTAAATTGATCAAGTCGGGTGATATTACGGATGATGAGTACAAGGTGGCGATCAGCAACTTGAAGGTAAATTATTTGATGGGGCTTGAAACCAGTGAAGATCATATGAATTTTATGGGAAAATCCTATTATTATTTAAAACGTATCATTACCAATGAAGAAATCGTTGAAGAAATTGATCAAATTACCAAGGAGCGTGTATTGGCACTTGCCAAGAGAATTCTAACAGGTGATATCTTAGCGGTTTCTGTGGTAGGACCACTTTCAGAAGAGCGGACTAAGAAGATTTACGACGCTTTCCGAGAGGAACTATAATTCTTAGAAGAGAATGGAGCATTTAGACATGAAAATACAGGTAGTCAATCACTCGGGTTTACCCTTGCCTGAGTACAAAACAGAAGGTTCTGCTGGTATGGACCTATGCTGTGCAGAAGAATCAGTGACGTTGGATTCTTTAGAGCGTGCCTTGATTTCAACCGGTCTTTATATGGAGATTCCGGTAGGCTATGAAGGTCAGGTTAGACCGAGAAGCGGTCTTTCCATTAAACATGGGGTAAGTCTTATCAACTGTACTGGCACAATCGATAGCGATTATCGAGGTGAACTGAGAATTCCGGTGGTTAATTTAAGTAAAGAGCCTTATACCATTAAACGCGGCGATCGTATCGCGCAATTGATTTTCGCTAAAGTGGAAAAGGGCGAGTTGATAGAAGTGGAAAGTATTAGTGAGACGGACAGAGGACATGGTGGATTTGGTTCTACTGGGCTATAGGAGGACATCATGAGTATAGTTGTACAGAAATACGGCGGTACTTCTGTTTCTACAGAGGCATCGAGAAATAGAATTGCTCAGAATGCGATTGCGCTTAAAGAAGCTGGGAAAAAACCTGTCATTGTCGTTTCTGCAATGGGTAGAAAAGGCGCACCTTATGCGACCGATACCCTAATTGATTTATTTAAGCAGGCAGGATCGCAAAACGATGGCAGAAACTTGGATCTGATTATGAGTTGCGGTGAATCGATTTCTTCTGCGGTTATCGCCAACACGATTGAGGCGCTTGGTCATCCATCAGTGGCTTTGACAGGTTTTCAAGCGGGTATCATTACGGATGAAACATTTAATGATGCCAATGTGTTGGAAGTGAGACCGGATTTGATTCATAAGTACTTGGATAAGGGCTTTATTGTGATTGTAACAGGTTTTCAAGGCGTGTCAGAGGAAGGCTTTATCACGACCCTCGGAAGAGGCGGTAGTGATCATACAGCGGCTATTTTGGGTGAAGCGCTTAACGCAGAGTCTATTGAAATATTTACTGATGTGGATGGCGTTATGACAGCGGATCCACGTATCGTCAAAGAAGCTAAGGTACTTGATCAAATCAGCTACGATGAGATGTATCAAATGGCGGTGGACGGTGCCAAAGTCGTTGACTTTAAGGCGATAGCTGTTGCTAAGCGTTCAGGTAAGCCACTTGTAATCAAAAATACTTTTGGCGATGCGGAGGGTACAGTCATTACCAGTGATCAGAATATTGATTTAATGGAATTCGATATCAATGCGCTTTTCACAGCGATTGCCTCTAAAAACGATATTGTTCAGGTGGCGGTGGGTATCCACCATGCCGATGAGCGCAACGAACGTTTGCTAGATGCCTTGGAAGAGGAATCGGTATCTATGGATATTATCAACTTCTTCGAAGATAGAAAGGTCTTTACCATCAATCAAAAGGATGAGGAAAAGACGGTTCATATTTTAAAAGAACTGGCATTAGAGTATGACTTGGTTGAAAACTGTTCGAAAGTAACCGCTATTGGGCATCGTATTCATGGTGTCCCTGGGGTTATGCGTAAGTTGGTCCTTGCCCTTTCCAAAGAGCAGATTGAAATCTTACAGACATCAGACTCCCATACAACGATTTCATGTGTCATTCGTCACGAGCATTTAGAGAAAACATTAAACGTATTGCATAAGACATTTAACTTAAGTAGATAAAATAAAAGAAGGTGAGAAATTGGCTGGAAAGAAAACAATAAAAAACGAGACAGCGAAGGAGAAAGCCAAAAAAACGACAACTAAATCAAAGAGCAAGCGTCAACCGGCAGCAAAAAAGGAAACGAGCAAAAAACAGTCTATCTTGATTTATGAACTTAAGCTGATTGCCCTTGTCACATTGACGGTGATTTTAGCTTCGGCACTGCATACGGATGCAATCGGAATTTTCGGCGTGTATGCAAAGAAATGCCTCTTCGGCTTATTTGCCCATGCGGGTTATATTACGCCGTATTTACTTTTTGTGATCGTCTTTGTGAAGATCAATCACAATTTGGAAGAGGTAAGGGTCAAGTATATCCTTGCCAGCGTATTTCTGTTTTTAAGTGTGTTGTTGACTTTGACGACGATGTCCTATGACTTGATTGACGAAACCCTTAAATTCAATAACGTGGCCCTGTTTTCATCAGCAGGCGTCATCGAATCCTTTAATAACGGTGTTGCCGGAGACGGCGGCGGTGTGCTGGGCAACTGGCTGACCTTTGCAATGGTCGGAGTTTTCGGGAAAATGGGGACTTATATCATTGCAGTCTGTCTGCTAGTCGGTACGTTTATTCTAGGTACGCGCATGACTGTTGGTGAAATGATCGAAAAACAAAAAGAGAAACAGACCGCTAAGAAGGAGCTAAAGGCGATTAAAGCAACTCAAGTTGCGGCGCAGGCACCACAACAGATTCATGTGGATGATGTGCCTAAGCAAAAGAACTTCAAATCCTTTGATTCTTCTACTTATATTGACGAGAAGCCAACTGTAAAGAAAA
>JAFGTX010000155.1 GCA_016938815.1 Clostridia bacterium
CCTGAAATCGACGGTTTTGTAGGCACGACACAATTTGAAAACATACTGGAGATTCTTCAGTCGCTGATGTCGGGCGCTGAACGTGGTTTGGTTCAAATTGGCGATATCGACAAGACGTTACGTGAAGATGTACCTCGTATTTTGATGACGCCAAGTCATTTTGGCTATCTTAAAATTTCAGAGGGCTGTGACAATAGATGTACCTACTGCATTATTCCAAAATTACGTGGTCGTTACAGAAGCCGTGAGATGAATGTCATTGTGGAAGAGGCGAAAATTCTGGCTAAACAAGGGGTCAAGGAATTGATTTTGATTGCTCAAGACACGACGCGTTATGGCATCGACCTGTACGATGACTATGAACTCTATAAATTACTGGAAGCCTTGAACGATGTTGAAGGCATCGAGTGGATTCGTTTACAGTACTGCTATCCTGATGTGATAGATGATCGACTCATCAAGGCGATTGCGACACTGCCTAAAGTCGTAAAATACATTGATATGCCAATTCAGCATGCGAGTGATGCGGTTTTAAAACGTATGAACCGTAGAACCTCACAGGCACAAATTCGCGAAGTGGTTGAGAAACTGAGAGCAGCTTGTCCTGATATCGCCATTAGAACGACGATTATCGTGGGCTTCCCTGGAGAGACGGAAGAAGAATACAATGAATTGGTTGAATTTGTAAAGGAAATGCAGTTCGAAAAACTAGGCGTATTTGCTTATTCTCTTGAAGAAGATACAGCAGCAGCTCAAATGGACGGTCATTTGGAAGAAGACGTTAAGGAATCCAGAAAGAATCAATTGCTTGGTATTCAACAAGGCATTTCTGAGAGCATTTGCTATGCCAAGGTGGGTTCTACGGTTAAGGTGCTTATCGAAGAAGTGGTACCGGACGAACCGATCTATATCGGACGTTCGGAGCATGACGCACCTGAGATCGATGGTGTGGTTTATGTGCATACCGACAAAGAGCTGACCATCGGTTCTATTTATGAAGTGACAGTTACAGACGCATTAGAATATGATTTGATAGGAGCGTATTAATATGATGAATTTGCCAAATCA
>JAFGTX010000156.1 GCA_016938815.1 Clostridia bacterium
AGATCGCCATGCCGATGTCCACCTTAGGAACAACGTCGGACAAAACGCTTATGATATTGCACAAAAATATATGGATGATCATATTCAAATTGCCATAGAGACGCGGTCTGACGATGCAGAGTACAGCAAAAGTAAAAATATCACCACCAGTAAAGACGTTCTCAATGCCCAAAAACACAATCATATGGTTCGAGAAATGGTCAGAAAACTAAAATGTGCTGTTGACGGTGAACCATACGTGGAAACTAAATTCAAAAAACCATTTTTCAATACAGGAAAGGCCAATTAAGCCGTAAGGAGAGCAATCATATGAAACGATTATTACCCATTTTATTATTGGTGGCCCTGCTGATGACCGGCTGTTTCAGAAAGGATCCTACAGGTGAAATTCTTCTTTTAAAAGACGATATCTATGTAGGCGATACCGTTGCCATGGCCTTTTCCGTGCCAGAAGCCTTTGACGATCTGCATATGGAAATGTGGTCCTGCGAACTGAAAACAGACACAGGCATACAGCCGAAATTTGAATATCTGATAGAAAACGGCATGCTGGAAGATGATTACACGCAAACTGACGTAGAGAGACTCTTCATTGACTCTCCTGTAGACATCTACCGTGATGACAAAGCCATGGAGTGCCTCTATACACCGCGTATAGCGCTTTTCACACCTAAAGAAAGTGGTACCTATATCATTGGCGTCGCTGGTTATTACCACACGACGTCACCGTCTTACATTACACAATTGGAGGTGCTTGTACATGAAAAAGAATAAAAAACTGATTGCGCTAGCCGCCCTGATTATCATTGCCGCTGGCATCCTCTACAATGGATTTCTCTATATCCCCATGTACATGGACGGCGATTTCTTCATCGCTCAGTGGGTTTTCAGAGATACACATCACGGGGACATCATCGGCAACCCAGATTTTGTACCTTCTTTCATAGAAGTAGATGAGAGCACCTTTATGGCCAAGTACGAAGCGACTTCCGAAGCTCTCGGCTACAAACACGCCATTAAAGAAGACCAACCATCACCGGATAAAAGCTTTGATTATGCCTTCATGCTTGATGACGTATTCCACATCGACTACGACGAAGGCTTCTTCATCATGCGCTTCGATGATTTCGAGAACCATCGACAGACCCTCAATGAAATCCTGCATACCTGTCTGGTTATGCTCGATCCAGAGATAGACAAAGAGACACTCGATGACTATTTGGTCTTTATCCAAACCGCTGACTATGAAGCCTATAACGAAATCTATCTCAGCGCCAAGGTCGGCTTTAGGTTCTATATTGAAGACGGTCAGTATGAAGTCCATGTGGAAGACATGCGCATGGGACATTAAAAACAATCCTTTAAAAAAGGCTACTGCCATCACCTGAATCGGTGAAATGCAGTAGCCTTTATTTTATTCAATTACTTCAAATTGTATCCACGCAATACCTTGTGGATTAGTCTGCTTGTAAAATCCGCCTAAATCCACACTGTAGGTCCCCGC
>JAFGTX010000157.1 GCA_016938815.1 Clostridia bacterium
CCCATGGTCTTATCTTATCTATGCTATTAGGCTCGCAAAGCGAGCCGACGAACACGCAGTGTTCGTGGCTATGCACAATTGTATTTATCCCTATAAACTGTACCCATACGCTTTTACAAATTGGTTGTAAGGGCCAATACATAAGAGTATAATAGAAGGGATGACAACCTATATTAGTACGAGGAGATTCATATGATCAGAACCGAACAAGTGAAATATGGATATAACGAAGGCACCATTATTGCAGTAGATGGTGTTGATATACAAGTAAACAATGGCGAATTTGTCGTCATTATCGGTCATAATGGTTCCGGAAAATCGACCCTAGCTAAAATGTTCAATGGCATTTTGTTGCCGACAGGCGGCGCAGTCTATATTGCCGGTATGAATACCGCTGATGAGGGAAAAATCTGGGATATCAGAAGCACGGCGGGTATGGTCTTTCAAAACCCTGATAACCAGATCGTCGCGACACTGGTTGAAGAAGACGTCGCGTTTGGGCCTGAAAATTTAGGCGTGCCAACTGAGGAAATCAGAGAAAGAGTTACTACGGCACTAGATGCTGTCCATATGGCGCATCATTTGAAAAAGCCGCCACATCTCCTATCCGGTGGACAAAAGCAGCGTGTGGCCATTGCCGGCATTTTGGCGATGAAACCCCGTTGTATCATCTTGGACGAACCGACTGCCATGCTGGATCCAATCGGCAGAAAGGAAGTCATGGAAACCGTGACCCGTTTAAATAGAGAAGAAGGCATCACCATCGTCCATATCACACATTTTATGGATGAAGCCATTGATGCAGATAGAATCATCGTGATGGAAAAGGGCAAAAAACACTTGGAAGGTACACCAAAGCAAATATTCTCCCAAGTTGAGCGACTGAAAGACATGGGATTAGATGTACCACAAGTCACACTTTTAGCCCACGAACTGAAAAAATCAAACGTAAACATTTCAGAAGACATTCTGACAGTAGAAGAAATGGTGGAAGCAATATGTCGATTACTATAGAGCATTTAGATCATATATACGATAAGGGAACACCCTATGAGACCAAAGCGCTTGATGACGTATCCCTGACGATTGAAACGGGCGAATTTATCGGTATCATCGGGCATACCGGTTCTGGAAAGTCCACGTTGATACAACATCTCAACGGGCTTATCAAACCAAGTAGCGGAAAAATAGTCGTTAATGACTTCGATATTACCGCTGAGAAGGTCAAAATGACCGACGTCAGAAAAAAGGTCGGCCTTGTCTTTCAATACCCGGAATACCAGCTTTTCGAAGAAACCGTGGCAAGGGATATTGCTTTTGGACCAGAGAACCTAGGTCTGGATGCCAAAACTGTTGAAGCCCATGTCAAAGAAGCCATGGCACTGGTTGGATTGGATTATGAAACCATGAAGGACAAATCACCATTTGAACTCAGTGGTGGTCAAAAGAGACGTGTCGCCATTGCAGGGGTACTGGCGATGAAACCGGATGTTCTCATCCTGGATGAACCGACAGCTGGTCTTGATCCAAAGGGTCGAGATGAAATCCTCATGCAGATCAAACAATTGCACCGGAAAAATAAGAATACGGTAATCCTTGTTTCTCACAGCATGGAAGATGTGGGCAAACTTGCGGACCGTCTTTTTGTCATGAATAAAGGCCAATTGGCCTTATCAGGGACGCCGCTAGAAGTCTTCCGTGAATCGGAATTTTTAGAAAGCATCGGCCTCGGTGTACCTCAGATTGTGAAATTATCAGAAGCCTTAATCAAAAAAGGAATTGCTATAGAAAAAGAAATCGTAACGGTTGAAGATGCAAAGCAGGAACTATTACGTTTGTTAGGGAGCAAATAGATGTTAAGAGATATAACCATTGGACAGTATTATCCAGTCGAATCCGCGATACATCGATTGGATCCACGCATTAAAATATCGATATCATTCCTATACCTGATATCTCTGTTTATCGTAAAGGATATCCGTGTTTTTGGCTTGGTGACCTTATTTCTACTGATGATCATCAAGATGTCAAAGGTACCGGTAAACTACATATTACGAGGCTTAAAACCGATATTTTTGATCATTATCTTTGCCTTTGTCATTAATCTCTTTATGACACCGGGTGATTCTATTTTCCATTACGGCATTTTTAACATCACCATTCAAGGCGTTTACCAAGCGGTCTTTATGGTCTTAAGGCTGGTCTATTTGATTGTGGGTACGTCTCTGCTGACGCTGACCACATCACCGATTGCCTTAACCGATGGCATAGAGCACCTGCTCACGCCCTTTAAGAAGATTGGCTTACCGGCCCATGAACTGGCGATGATGATGACCATTGCGCTGCGATTCATTCCAACGCTGCTTGAAGAAACGGACAAGATCATGAAAGCCCAAATGGCCCGTGGTGCCGACTTTGAAAGCGGCAATATTTTCAACCGTGCAAAAGCCTTAGTACCGCTGCTGGTACCGCTTTTTATCAGTGCTTTTAGACGCGCTGATGAGCTTGCCATGGCTATGGAGGCGCGCTGCTACCGAGGCGGCGAGAACAGAACGCGTATGAAAGTATTGAAATACGAAAAAAGAGATGTACTGGCAGGTTTGGTATTCGGTCTCTATGTGGCACTGATTGTTGGCTTGCGATTCATTATGTAAAAGAGGGACTATGTTTTATGTCATTAAACTGGTCATTGGTTACAATGGCACCCATTTTTCCGGATGGCAGCGGCAGCAACGCAAGAGAACAGTTCAAGGCGTTATCGAGCAGGCACTATCCCAACTCTTTAAAACAAACATTGAAATAGACGGAGCAGGCCGAACAGATAGAGGCGTTCATGCCTATGGCCAAGTGGCGACCTTTAGTGTTGAAACCACCATGCCGGCAGAACGCTTTCATATGTTAATTAACAGACGGATGCCGCCGGATATTGAGATTCACTCGGCGGAAATCATGCCTCGGGCCTTTCATGCCCGCTATTCGGCAAAAGCCAAGCGGTATTGTTATAAAATACACCATGGCAGGGCGAAAGACCCTATGAGAAGCGACCATTACCTTCATGTTGAAAAGACGCTAGATCTTGGCGTGATGCGGGAAGTCGCCAAGCATTTGATTGGAGAAAAGGACTTTCGGAGTTTTATGGCATCGGGATCCCACATCACGAACACGGTCAGAGAGGTATACGACATAGTGCTGGCAGAAGAGGGCGATGTCGTGAATATCGAATTCTACGGCAACGGTTTTCTATACAACATGGTGCGTATCATGGTTGGACTGATGTTGGATGTCGAAGCTGGGCGTATCAAGCTGGAGGAGATTGAAGGCATCATAGCAGCCTGTGACCGTACCCGCTTGAAACACACAGCACCAGCACATGGTCTCTATTTGGTTGAAGTTTGTTATTAAAAAGTATTGACAAGCCCTAGTGGATGTATTAAAATATTAGTGTTCTATGTGTATAGAACAAAAAGTGATAATAAGGGTCCCGCCCCGGATCTTTATATAAAACGGTGAAATAATTAATTGATAGGAGGAAAACTTCATGAAGTCATACATTGCTAAACCAGCAGAAGTTGAAAGAAAATGGTACGTAATTGACGCTGAAGGCCAAACTCTAGGTAGATTATCAACAAAAGTTGCTACGATCCTTAGAGGTAAGAATAAACCAACATACACACCACACGTTGATACAGGTGATCACGTAATCATCATTAACGCAGACAAGGTAGTTTTAACTGGAAAGAAATTAGACCAAAAGAAATTCAGATGGCATACAGGATACCTTGGTGGTATGAAAGAAAGAAGCTACAGAGACATGATGCAAAACCAACCAGAAAAAGTGGTTATGCATGCAGTTAAAGGTATGCTTCCTAAAAACTCATTAGGTAGACAAATGTTAACAAAGTTAAGAGTTTACGCAGGTCCTGAGCATGATCATCAAGCTCAACAACCTGAGGTACTTAAGTAATAGAGGAGGATAAGACATGGCTACAGTTCAATATCAAGGTACTGGTAGAAGAAAGAAATCTATTGCAAGAGTAAGATTAGTACCGGGTAATGGTAACATTACAGTAAACGGAAGAGAATTTGACGAATACTTCAACTATGAAACAGCTAGAAATGATATCAAGAGACCTTTAATGGTAACTGGTACAGAAGGCAAATACGATGTAATCGTATTAGTTGAAGGTGGCGGATTCACTGGTCAAGCTGGTGCAGTTAGACATGGTATCGCTAGAGCGCTTCTTCAAGTAGAAGGCGAATTCAGAGGCGACCTTAAAAAAGAAGGTTTCTTAACTAGAGACGCAAGAATGAAAGAGAGAAAGAAATACGGTCTTAAGAAAGCTCGTAGATCACCTCAGTTCTC
>JAFGTX010000158.1 GCA_016938815.1 Clostridia bacterium
CTATTCCCACTCAATCGTTGAAGGCGGCTTAGAAGTCACATCATACACAATTCTATTTACATTAGGCACTTCGTTTACGATTCTCGATGAAATCTTATCAAGCACTTCGTAAGGGATTCTCGCCCAGTCAGACGTCATACCATCGATTGACGTTACGGCTCTGATACCGATCGTATGAGCATAAGTTCTTTCGTCACCCATTACACCTACCGATTTGATGTTAGGTAATACTGTGAAGTACTGCCAGATGTCTCTCTCTAAACCGGCTTTTCTCACTTCGTCTCTTAAGATGAAGTCTGAGTCTTGAACCATTTTGATGGCTTCAGGCGTTACTGCACCTAAGATTCTAATCGCAATACCTGGTCCTGGGAATGGTTGTCTCCATACGATTTTCTCGTCAAGACCGATTTCAAGACCTACTTTTCTTACTTCGTCTTTGAATAAGTCTCTAAGAGGCTCGATGAGGCTGAAGTCCATATCTTCAGGTAGACCACCTACGTTATGGTGACTCTTGATGACCTCTGCTGTATCTGTACCTGATTCGATAACGTCTGGGTATACCGTACCTTGGATAAGGTATTCGATACCTTCAAGTTTTTTAGCTTCTTCTTCAAATACACGGATGAATTCTTCACCGATGATTTTTCTCTTTTTCTCTGGATCAGAAACGCCAGCAAGTTTACCGAGGAATCTCTCCTCTGCATTGACTCTAATGAAGTTCATGTCGAAGTCTTCCTTGAAGACTTTCTCTACTTCGTCGCCTTCGTTCTTTCTAAGTAAACCGTGGTCTACGAAGACACAAGTCAATTGTTTGCCAACAGCTTTATGCACCATCAGTGCCGCAACCGATGAGTCTACGCCGCCTGAAAGGGCACATAGGACTTTCTTGTCGCCAACTTTTTCCTTGATCGCTGCGATTTGTCTTGTTGCGAAGTCGCCCATATCCCAGTCTCCTGAGCAGCCACAAATTTTGTATAAGAAGTTAGAAATCAGAGTACGACCAAACGGCGTATGTTCTACTTCCGCATGGAATTGAACACCGAATAAGTTTTTATCGTCATTTCTAAAAGCGCCTACTGGACAGTTGTCTGTCGTCGCTGTGATATCAAATCCCGCTGGTGCCGCTTCAACATAGTCGAAGTGACTCATCCAACATGTAGAACCTGATTCTACGCCTTTGAACAGTTTATCGCCTTTTTGTACTGTAAGTTCGATTTTACCGTATTCTTGAGCGTTCGCTCTCGCTACTTTACCGCCAAGGACATGAGCCATCAACTGCATACCGTAGCAAATACCAAGTACCGGAATGCCCAGTTCAAAAATTTCTTTTTCAATCGTTGGCGCGCCTGCTTCGTAAACCGAGTTTGGGCCACCTGTGAAGATAACGCCTTTTGGCATAACTTCTTTTACCTTGCCAAGGGCGTTTTTGTAAGATACAACTTCACTGTAAACGCCTGCTTCTCTGACACGTCTTGCGATTAATTGATTGTACTGTCCACCAAAGTCAACAATAATGATCGTTTCCCTATTCATGTGTTCTTGCCTCCTAAATAATCATACTCATTTTTTCAAATTCACGAACGAAATTAAATTTTTAGGTCTAATGTTCGCTTTTTTTGTTTGCTTGTAAAAGGCCAAGGAAAACCCTGACCCTTTTAAATTTATATTTTAGACACCGCGTGTATAGTTTGGCGGTTCCTTTGTGATTGTAATATCGTGTGGATGCGATTCTTGAAGTGACGCACCTGTGATTCTGATGAATTTACCGTTTTCCTGAAGTTCTTTGATGTTGGCTGTACCACAGTAACCCATACCTGATCTCAAACCACCAATCAATTGGTAGACGATATCTCTAAGACGACCTCTGTAAGGTACACGACCTTCAACACCTTCTGGAACGAATTTCTTCGTATCGTTTTGGAAGTATCTGTCGCCACTACCGGCTTTCATAGCCGCTTCTGAACCCATACCTCTATATGATTTAAAGCTTCTGCCTTGGTAAATCACGATTTCGCCAGGACTTTCCTCAGTACCTGCAAATAAAGAACCTAGCATAACACAAGCCGCACCAGCAGCGATTGCCTTTGGAATTTCACCAGAGTACTTGATACCACCATCTGCAATAACTGGGATACCCTTCTCTTTTGCTGCTTTAGCACAGTCGTAAACAGCCGTCAACTGAGGTACGCCGATACCTGTAACAACACGTGTTGTGCAGATAGAACCAGGACCGATACCTACTTTAACACAGTCTGCACCTGCTTCGATCAAGTCTAAAGTCGCTTCTCTTGTCGCTACGTTACCTGCGATAACGTCTAAATCAGGATAGGCTTCTTTGATTTTCTTAACCGCTAGAATAACGTTTTGGCTGTGTCCATGCGCTGAGTCAAGGGCTACTGCGTCTACACCCGCTTTATAAAGTGCAGCGACTCTATCCATCATGTCTGCGCCGATGCCTACAGCAGCACCAACAAGCAATCTGTTTTTGTCATCTGTGGAACGGTTTGGATAAACGATGACTTTTTCAATATCTTTTATTGTAATCAAGCCTTTTAAATGACCGTCATCATCTACTAAAGGCAATTTTTCGATTTTGTATTTTCTAAGGATCGCTTCAGCTTCTTTCATGGAAATGCCTGCTTTAGCTGTTACAAGACCCTCTTTTGTCATAATTTCTGATACCAATTTACCACTTGGATCATTGGCTTCAAAACGAATGTCACGGTTTGTGATGATCCCTACCAATTTATTATCGTCATCTACAATCGGCACACCCGAAATTCTAAATCGGCTCATTAGTTCTAACGCTTCTGAAACCGAGTTTTCCGGTTTTAGTGAGAAAGGATCGACAATAACCCCATGCTCACAACGTTTTACTTTATCAACTTCCATCGCTTGTTGCTCGATAGACATATTCTTATGGATGATACCGATACCGCCTTCTCTTGACATTTCAATGGCCAATTTCGCCTCTGTAACTGTATCCATGCCCGCACTGACAATCGGTATATTCAACTTGATTTTCTTCGTCAGGTGCGTCGTTAAATCCACCTCATTTGGCAATACATTGGACTTCTGCGGTACCAGAAGAACGTCATCATAGGTCAGCCCTTCTTTAACAATCTTATCTTCCATAATTTTCTCCTCTCTTTTACCCCAATAAACTCTTACTCAAAAAAAGAAAGCACGTATTATCTCCAGTGGATTAATACGTGCACTTCTGCCTGTCAAATCCACCCATAGTTTAGCATTTTTCGGTCGCTTGTAGAAACGTTCAAACCATATTTTCGAACATATACGAGTGCTTATAATTTCATTTAAGTTATCAGATATCAAAATAAAAGTCAACAACTTTTAACAAATTTTCATAAAACGAATTTTTTCTAAGAACTTTAAAAAATCATTCGGTTTTTGTATACTTATTATAACATGTTTAGGTTAAAATTCAATGACGTTATTTTTAAATATTCACACAAAGTACACATAAGTTTTTTATAATAATATTACAGTAAGGCAAGCTATAAAGAGGTGACCTTTTGAAGAAACACATCTACTTGATTATTACCGCACTTGTCGCCTGCTATACTATTTATTGGGGCAATAACTGTATCGACGTTACCCGCCATGTCATCACCACGGACAAGCTACCGGCAACCTCGTCCCCAATAAAGATCGTGCATCTTTCTGATTTGCATAACAAGTGGTTTGGCGAAAACCAGAAGCAGCTGTGCGACATCATAGAACAAGAACATCCTGATATCATTGTGATTACCGGTGATATCATCGATTCCAGAAAAACGGCATACGAACCGGCCATCAGTCTTTTAGAGCAATCGGTAGCGATTGCACCGACATATTTCGTTACTGGCAACCATGACGTTGCCATCAGAGACTACAGACATTTTCTGGACCTAGTCGAAGATACCGGAACCATTTATTTAGATAATTCCAGTCGCACCATTTCTTACGGCGATGCTTTCATCCATCTCCATGGTGTTGACGATTCCAATTTAATCGGATATAAAGCATTTTACGAAAATTTAGAGACTCTCTCTACAGCAATGGACACAGAGCAACTTAATATCCTCCTCGTCCATAAGCCGCGGTTTTTAGAGACCTACGCGACACTCAATTACGACCTAGTTTTTTCTGGTCACGCCCACGGTGGACAAATTAAACTTCCTGGCGTCGGAGGCGTTTTTTCTCCGGGCCAGGGATTTCTCCCTAAATTTGCTGCAGGCATGATTGAGCAAGACGATACCAAACTCATCGTGTCAAGAGGACTCGGCAACAGTCTTTTCCCTTTCAGGATCCTCAATAATCCTGAAGTTGTTATACTTACAATACAACCTAATACACTATAAAAAAGAGCCTTTCTGAATTAAATGATTTAGAAAGGCTCTTTTTATTTGATTTCTATGCTCTTGATGTTGCAAGGGTATTGGAACGCACAAGCGGTTTATAAAGCAGTGCAAACAGCACGATCGAAATCACTAATTCCGCCGATAAGTAAGTACCATTGTAGACGATGGAATAAATCCATGGATTCATACCTTCCGGTGCATAACTTGCCCATACAATAACGCCCGATAAGACGTGGCACACAAAACGGCCAGCGATACCGACAACGACTCCGACAATACCTTTAACCATGCCACCATTTCTAAAGAAACCCGCTAAACCTAGCGCGCCAAAGGCCACTACATAGTCAAATGCAATCGATGCGATATGGAACGACCACTTTGGACCCAGTAGGAATTCAATCACACCGTAAACAGCGCCGACGAACATCCCCTGCACGCCACCCCATCTGAAGGCAAAAATCAGAATCGGAATCATACTACCGGCTGTCACCGTACCACCATTTGGCATTTGGAACAATTTGACCATACTAAGTACGTATGCCAACGCAATCATAATGCCTGCTTCAACAACCATTCTTGTTTTGTTATCTCTCATACTGTTATCCTCCTATAATAAGCACGCTGCGCGAAAACACTCTTGTCATGCAATACTTTTAAAAAAACAAAAAATCATATACGAAAGTATATGACTACATGCATCCACTTCCCTACGCTAGCGCTAACTAGATCAGGTTCAAAGGGTCGTTTTAAAAAAACTCTCAGCATCATGCTCCCCTAGTGACCTTATAAAATTTTCATACTCATTCTATCACCTATGAACTATAACGTCAATCCCATACCGCCGATGGATTGACTTAGGCTTTAAGCAAATAAAGAGGCACTATATTCCGAGTCAGCAAGTCGAAATATAGTGCCTTATATTCTTTGATACAACGATGCCTAAGCTAAGCCTACATCATGCCTGGCATACCACCCATTGGTGGCATGTTTGCAGCCGGATTATCTTCCACAACATCGACAACTGCCGCTTCTGTTGTCAAGAACATGGCTGAAATCGACGCTGCATTTTGAAGTGCCGAACGCGTCACCTTTGTAGGATCTACAATACCCTCTTTAAGCATGTTCACGTAAACGTTCTTCAAAGCGTCGTAGCCGATGCCTTTTTCTGCCGCTTTGATGCGCTCTACGACTACAGAACCTTCGATACCCGCATTCGTTGCAATTTGTCTAACTGGTTCCTCTAAAGCTCTTAAAATAATCTTAGCGCCAGTTTTTTCATCGCCTTCAAGACGCTCTACCAAAGCTTGTACCACTGGAATAGCAGATAAAAGTGCCGTACCACCACCTGGTACAATACCTTCTTCTACCGCCGCGCGTGTCGCGTTAAGGGCGTCTTCGATTCTCAGTTTCTTCTCTTTCATTTCAACTTCCGTTGCCGCACCCACTTGGATGACCGCTACACCGCCAGCCAATTTAGCAAGACGTTCTTGAAGTTTTTCCTTGTCAAATTCTGAAGTGGTTTCTTCGATTTGCATCTTAATTTGACGCACACGGTCTTGGATGACTTCGTGAGCACCAGCACCATCGATAATCGTTGTATTTTCCTTGTCCACTTTTACTGATTTCGCTTCTCCTAGTAGGGTAACATCTGCCGTCTTAAGCTCGTATCCCAACTCTTCAGAAATCACAACACCGCCCGTAACCGCCGCGATATCCTCAAGCATGGCTTTTCTTCTATCGCCAAAACCAGGTGCCTTAACCGCAACCACTTCAAATGTACCTCTTAATTTATTCACGACAAGGGTTGCTAGTGCTTCCCCTTCGATATCCTCTGCAATGATCAGAAGTTTTCTACCTTGCTGAACGATTTGCTCTAAGATTGGTAGAATTTCTTGTAGATTTGTAATCTTTTTATCTGTAATCAAGATGTACGGACGCTCTAAAACCGCTTCCATCTTATCTGGGTCTGTAATCATGTAAGGTGATAGGTAACCTCTGTCAAATTGCATACCTTCAACGACTTCCAGTTGTGTACCCATGGTTCTTGATTCGTCAACACTGATAACGCCTTCTTTGCCTACGCGTTCCATCGCTTCAGAAATCAACTCGCCAATTTCCATATCCGCTGCAGAGATAGCCGCAACGTCTGCGATATCTTCTTTACGGTCAATCAGCGTACTGATGGATTTGATCTCTTCGATTGCAACTTCTGTCGCCTTTGCAATACCATGCTTTAGAATCATCGGATTAGCGCCAGCAGCCACGTTTTTAAGACCTTCACGTATAATCGATTGTGCCAATAATGTCGCTGTTGTCGTACCGTCACCTGCTACGTCGTTGGTTTTTGTGGCTACTTCCTTAACGAGCTGTGCACCCATATTTTCATAAGGGTCCTCTAATTCAATCTCTCTAGCAATAGTCACACCGTCATTTGTAATAAGCGGTGATCCGAATTTTTTATCTAAAATTACGTTTCTTCCTTTAGGACCTAATGTTACCTTTACTGTATCAGCAAGTTTGTTAACGCCTGCTTCCAATTTTTTTCTGGCATCTTCGCCGTATAAAATTTCTTTAGCCATATTTTTTACCTCCTAAGAATCTTTCGTATGTTCCAAATTTTTTTATTCAACAACAGCTAATATGTCTTGCTGCTTCAAAATCAGATATTCTTCTCCGTCTGCTTTAACTTCTGTGCCAGAGAATTTTGCAAAGATTACGCGATCACCCACGGCAACTTCCATTTTTATCTCTTTGCCATCGATTACCCCGCCAGGTCCCACCGCTATTACCTCAGCAATTTGTGGTTGTTCCTTGGCTTGACCAGGTAAAATAATACCGCTTTTGGTCTTTTCCTCTGCCTCAATTCTCTTGATCAGCACTCTATCGCCTAATGGTTTAATAGTCATGTTCATACCTCCTATATATCTTTTCTATAACAATAATAGCGAAAACCTCATATCTTTTCAAGATGTTTTTAGCACTCTTATCACCAGAGTGCTAAATTTTAAAATTGCGTTTACACTTTGTTTACATTCTCCAGCTTCAAAACGTCTATTTTCCCCATGTCTTAACCCAGCCCATAAAAAAAGTGGGTTTTGAAGCCAGCAGGCCGCATCGCACCACTTTATAATGACTCTATGTGGGTCACACCTTTATTTCCTATGGATCAAATGTTCCTTGGCGGTATTAAATATAGCCGCGATATGGAAGTCATCTATAGAGTAATAAACCACTTTTCCATCTCTTCTTGACTTCACAAAACGTCCCTGCTTCAATACCCGTAGTTGATGGGATGTCGCTGACTGGGTCACTTCCAGTATGCTCGCTATATCGCATACACACAACTCCTCCGCTTCAATGAGAGCATTGACGATCTTCATGCGTGTAGGGTCACCAAGAACCTTGAAAAAAGCCGCCATCTCCTCGTTCATTTCTACATCAAGCATTTTGGATTTGGAATCCCTGACCGCTTCATCATGTATAACATTACAACTACACTTATAATCTGACATAATCTATCCTTCCATTACTGCTGCCGCAAAATCCAACGACGCAACATAATGATTCAACATTTTCTTTTCATCCAATTTCAAGCGCTTGCCGATGGTCTCCACGTCCTCCCAATCTGCAAACTCATAGCATACCGTGAGGTCGAGCACCTTTGAAAAAATATTGGACTCCCCAAGCAGCGCCGCTTTGACCTCCTC
>JAFGTX010000159.1 GCA_016938815.1 Clostridia bacterium
ATAGAGCCATCCATTTTCTCAAGTGTAAGGGACATCCCCTTATCTGAGCTTTTCAACTCATTTTTTAAGAGTCGATCCCACGCCGCTATTTTCTCAGCCACTAAAGGATATAGCCCTTCATCAAACGTGATTTGGGCAGCCGCCTCCCTCGGAATGGCATTGACCTTCATGCCACCGGAAACACTGGCTATGTCTATGTCACAGGCTTCAAAAATATCTTTAAGGACTCTGCCAAGAAGTTTGTTGGCGTTGGCCCTATGCTTGTCGATTTCCATACCTGAATGGCCACCTTTAAGGCCGCCGATTTTGATTTCATAGATAGCATCTCCGGTCGCCTCTTTCCAAAGGATCGGAAGGGTGATGGCACTTCTTACACCGCCTGCGCAACTGGTGAATAAGACCCCTTCATACTCTGCATCGATATTGATGAGGATTTTACCTTGCAGCTTCGAAGCATCCAAGGCTGATGCACCTAGAAGCCCCACTTCCTCTTGACTGGTTATCAACACTTCAAGAGGCGGATGAGGGATATCCTTTGCATCTAATATCGCTAGGCAAAATGCCACAGCAATGCCGTTATCAGCGCCGAGAGTGGTGCCCTCCGCTTTCAACAAATCACCATCGATGACAATTTTGATGGGATCCTTTTCGAAATCGTGATCCATACCCTTGTTTTTTTCACAAACCATATCCATATGACCTTGTAAAATGACAGTAGGGGATTTTTCATAGCCCGGCGTCGCAGGCTTCTTGATAATGACATTCAGCATATCGTCACGATAGGCTTCTAATTTTTTGACCTTAGCAAACTGAAGCAAGTAATCGCTAATCTTTTCTTCCTGCTGAGAGCATCGAGGAATAGCACTGATTTCCTTGAAATAATCCATCACCGATTCAAAATATTTTACACCCATAGTTAATTTTCCTTAAAAACCAAGCCTTTGATGCTTTTTACACCAAAACCAGGTTCATTATTGAGGGTAATCTTATACTCTTCAAAAACAGCACCGCCAGCCACCGGATCTTCACTACAAAGAATCGGACCATCAAGGTCAATCTTAGTGATGATATCCCGTGATGCCGCTAAATGAACGGCTGCATTGACGCTGATTTTGGCTTCTAACATACACCCGATCATACATTCTACACCATGAACTTCAGCGATTGCTGCGATTTTAAGGGCGTTGTGCAAACCACCTGCCTTCATCAATTTGATATTGACAAGGTCTGCTGCCCCCATTTCAATAACCTTCATGGCATCCATTGGCGAATGGACACTTTCATCAGCAAGAACGGGGATGGATACATGATCCTTTACATACTTCATACCTTCTAGGTCATGTGCCGCTACCGGTTGCTCTACAAATTCAATATTCAAGCCTGCCGCTTCCATTTTGTTAAGGGCTTCAACGGCTTCTTTGGGTTTCCAGCCTTGGTTGGCATCGATTCTAAGTTGTACGTCATAACCCACTGCCGCTCTGATGGCCTTCATTCTTTCAATATCCAGCTGAGCATCTTTCCCTACCTTGATTTTTAAGGTCTCGTATCCAAGACCGACAGCTTCAATGCTATCCTTGGCCATTTGTTCCGGGCTATTGACACTAATCGTAATATCTGTGATAATCTCCGTCTTGCTACCACCCAACAATTTGTAGACCGGTGCATTATGAAGCTGTCCAAACAGGTCATAAAGTGCTATATCTACCGCTGCTTTGGCGCTGGTATTGCCTACTACCGATGCCTGAAGTTTTGCCATAAGCACTTCAAAACCTTCTATGTCCATACCCATGATCGCCGGTTTTATGTGATCCTCAATCGCCCCTACAATGGCGCCTTTGGTATCACCTGTAATAGGACCGGTCGGTGGTGCTTCTCCATAACCCACGTGTCCGGTATCCGTAATCACCTGCACAATAACATCATTCACAGCCTCTACCGTTCTAAGAGCCGTCTTAAATGGTTTTTTCAATGGCACAGAGATATAACCTATTTTTATATCTGTTATTTTCATTCTGCATTTCTCCTATTTTGTTTCTCTGTATTTTTTAAGTGCATCCTTATAGGCGATAATGATGGCCTTTTGAGAACTGCCAAAATACCGCCTTTGAATCTCATCTTCAATTTCACTATGATATTCATCGAATTTTTTTCCTATGAATATACTTTGAATAAACTTTTCGGTAATGGCTACAGTAACAGAACAGCCTAAATCCACAACCGTATCCGTGGCGCTATCGATAATGAACCCAATGAAAAAAATCTTGAAGTGCGCCGTTATGGCGTTGTCAGTGCCTGTTCTACCATGCCCTACCACATAAACTGTATCCTTACTATACATATCTTCACCTTCCAAACTGATTGTATTTTTATTAATTTTATTATATCAGTTTGCAGCGTTTATACACTTTTTATAACATCGACATAATATTACCAACGATGAGGCCACCCCCTGTTCCGATGATGTAACCCATCATAGCCATAAGAACGCCTACCGGAATAAGGACTTCACCATAAGAAGCTGCTAGAATTGGCGCTGATGCCACACCACCAATGTTGGCAAGGCTGGCAACACCACAAGTGAATAGATCCAGTTTAAATATCCTAGCTAAAACCACCATTAAGCCAGCATGGACAAAGAGGATGACAAAGCCAGCCAAGATGTAAAGTGGTGCTTGTGTCAATTCAGCAAAGTTTGCTCTGGAAGCAATTAAGGCAACAATGGTATAAAGCATCATGCTAGAAAGATGAGTCGATCCCGGTGTTTTTCCAAACTTAGTCATGGCAAGACCAATACCCGCAACGGTTGCTATAATAACCGTCCATGTCGTACCGGTCAAGAAATTTGTCGTCGGCAACACACCTGCAATATATTGAGAAACAGCCGAAACCGCTAAGCTGGCTCCTAGAAGTAGCATCAAGCCTGGAAAATCCACATGACTATTGCTAGAAAGCTGTTCTTCTTGAAGTTTTCTTGTGACTTCCTCCAAAGCGCTAGAATCTGCCTTAGTGAACTTGCTGAATACTTTTTCATAAGGTACCAGTGCAAGAAGCATCATAACCCAAATCGAATAATCGATAGAATCGATTAGCAGGGTATAGCCCATATCACTATCTGCGATATTCAAAGCACCTTGAATGGCGACCATATTTCCAGTGCCCCCCATCCAGCTACCTGCAAGCGCTGCAAAAGCTTTCCAAGATTCTGCACCAAATGATCCTTTAAACAGCAGATACATGACGATAAAACCAATACCAATGGTAATTGAAGCCGAAAAGAAACCAATCAGCATCTTAGGACCGAGTTTGACAATTTGTCTCAAATCCGCCCTTAAAAGCATCAAGAAAATCATGGCATATAAGAGATTGTTCTTTACGCCACTGTAGACCGCATTAACACTATCTGTCTTTTCCCAAACATGGAAAGTAGCTAAAAGCATGACCGCAAAATAGATCACTACAATTGCAGGTACATATTTGAAAAAATTGCCTTTGGCTTTCTTTTCAAATAGTATGACCAAACCTGAAAAAAGAACCAGAAAGGCCAAGTAAAAAAATCCGTTAGTAATCATAATAAAACCCCCATTTCTAATTATCCACAAAAAACAAAAAAAACAAGACGCAATGAATTAAGGTAACACAATTCATCAGGTCTTGCTTACGACGACGTTATAACATCTGAATAAGTAAGGTGACAGATATTAAATTTACAAGAGTAATTATAGCGAATTTTCAGATTAAGGTCAACCATCTATTTTTAACTAATAAAATTGAATTTTCTGTAACAAAGTGCTAGGATATACCTATATAAGTATTTTTTTATATGTCTGACATAATTGATAAAGGGGGATTTTTATGAAACGCACCAAACGTTTATTGGCATTATTGTTGTTGGTAGTCATGGTACTCAGTCAAAGTTTTTCATTTGCACTGGATATACCTTCGAGAGCTGAAGCTTCAGACGATTATAAGTGGGATTTAACCGATCTTTATGCAGATCGTAGCGCTTTTGAAAAAGATGTTGCTATCTTGAATGAAACCTATATTCCACAACTAGCTGAATATGAAGGTACACTCAATTCAGCAAAAAATATCATCGATTATTTCAAACTTGAGATTGAAGCTACTATGATTTTAAACAAAGTTTACATGTATCCATCTCTTAAAGCCGATCTTAATCAAGATGACTCAGAAGCCACAGAAATGGTTGGCTTAGCAGACAGCACTTATGGTGCTTACCTCAGTGCCACGTCCTTTGCGATGCCAGAAATATTGTCCCTTGATGAGGCTACCATCAAGTCTTTTATAGCATTAGATGAAATGAAACCTTATGAAATGACGCTGGATAAACTACTGAAAGCTAAAGCACATATTCTCTCTGCTGAAGAAGAAAAAATCTTATCCCTTTCTTCTGAAATCAGCAGTTCTCCTAATGATATCTACAATAAAATCACACTTGCTGACTATGTAAAACCCGAGATTTTAAACGAAAAAGGCGAGAGCATTATTCTAACCAATTCAACTTATTACGATATTTTAGAAAATGGCGATCGTGCTTTGCGTGAAAAGGCTTACAACGCTAAATATAGTTCATACGATGCTGATATTAACAGCCTTGCAGCAACCCTAAACGCAGAAGTGAAGAAAAATATATTCTACTCAAAGGCGCGCGGTTATGATTCTGCACTTGAAGCCTCCCTTGATGCCGAGTATATTCCTAAACCTATTTATGATAATCTTGTGCGCTCTGTTAACAAAAATTTATCTTATCTTCACAAATATTATGCAGTAAGAAAGAAAGCAATGGCGCTTGATGCACTGCACAGTTACGACTGCTATGTACCACTGGTTGATAATTATGACTTCGAAATGTCTTATGATGATGCTGTCGAAACAATAAAACTTGCATTGACACCACTCGGTCAAGATTATCTTAATACTTTAGATCGTGGTATTCATAGCAACTGGTTAGACGTATATGAAGACGATCACAAGTATACTGGTGGCTATAACTGGGCAAACTACGGTACCCACCCTTATATCCTACTGAATTATGACAATAGTTTAGATGCGGTTTCTACTCTAGCACATGAAATGGGCCATGCCCTTAACTCAGTTTACTCAAATGAAACTCAAAATGCCCTTAATGCAGATTATTCTATTTTCACAGCAGAAGTTGCGTCAACAGCGAATGAAATTCTGCTCATGGATTACCTGATAAAAAACGCAAAATCTGACGACGAAAAACTCTACCTTCTGAATAAACAAATTGACAATATCAGAGGCACTGTTTATACACAAGTTATGTTTGCGGAATTTGAACAAACCATTCATAGAAAAGTGGAATCAGGTGAAGCCCTATCAGCTGACTACCTTAATCAGCTATGGTTAGACCTTATTGCAAAATACTACGGACCTGCTTACACAGTAGATGAAGTTGCAAAAACTGGCTGGTCCAGAATTCCACACTTCTACATGAACTTCTATGTTTACAAATATGCAACCAGTATGTCGGCTGCCAATGAACTGATGAATAATATCATCTCAGGGCAACCAGAAGCCGTTGAAAACTATTTGACCTTCCTCGCTGCAGGTGGCTCTGATTACCCTGTTGATATTTTGAAAGCGGCCGGTGTAGATATGACTTCTTCTGCACCAGTAGACAACTTACTCATTTACTTCAGCGAACTCGTTGACGAATTTGAAGCCACGTTGACAAAAAAAGCGGCTGCACAGTAAAATAAGTAATTTTATGAAAAAAATGCCCCCTAAAGGTTAGGCTTTAACCGCTAACTTTTAGGGGGCATCTCTATTTCACAACTCATATTGTGTGCTTTAATGATCAGGCATCTCCCACATCAAGATAAAGGCAAGACCTAAGAACAGCGGACTCAATAGAATCGCCTCTTGCTCAAACATTTTCACCATCACATTGCCGAAGGTGGCACCAAGAATAAAGACACCAACAATTAGATAATAGACCAAGCTTTTATCTAAACAGCTTCGATCTCCAGTATGACGATAGTCGCAGAACAAATCCGTCGCAGACCTTATATTGCCAATGCACATAGTCGTCGCTAGATTATTACCTGCAATCTTACGAAAGCTTTGCACTTGAATACCACAAGCAAAGGAAACCATGCTGTTTGCCAGTAGATTGAATTGCGTACCGATGAAACCGACTATACATAGAATGATGATTTCGAAAACCAGAGCCATTTGACGCCAGTGCATTCTTTTTTCCTCATCGAACTTCACGGACAAACTGTGAGCAGTCGTAATCCCCAGCATGAAGAACACCACAGGGCATAAATAACTGAATGACAGAGGCCAATCCCCTTCAAACAAATGAATGGCAAAGAGGATCATATTTCCTGTTTGTGCATTTGCAAAGACATTATCCCTGAAAAGATAAGTATAAGCATCCATATAACCTCCAGAAAACGCCAAAATACAGCCCATCATCAAGGTTTCTGACTTATGAATTTTCAATTGTTTTCTTTTCTCTACCACGCGATCACCCACACACTTCTATTCATTCCAATTCAACCATTACACCATTATAGACGCTTACATCTCTGAGTTCAATACCCTAAAACTACATAATAGGTGAAGCAAAAAAAGGATCCTGTTTTAAAAGGCGTGCCAAGATGTTCAAGCCTTTCATCAGCTGCTCGTCATCCTTGACCGATCCTAGCGAAATTCTAATCGCATTTGGCGGTGACTGACTGCCAACCCGGAATTTATAGGCCGATATGACTCTTACCCTATTCATTAAGGCCAGACTTTCAAAATCGGCACATGCCCATCCTTCCGGCAGCTCTAACCATAAAAACACACTGTTTTCAGCAGTTTGAAAAGTGAAGCCTTCCAAGGCCCTCTTAGCCAGTTGAAGCCGGTGAGCAATGACCGCTCTCTTTCTATTGATAATCTCATCCGCAACACCACTTTCAACAAGGCGTATGACCAGTTCGGCGCTTATCGTCGGTGCCATCCAGACCGTACTTGTCACGGTTTGAATCATTTTATCCAAGAAGCGTTCGGGAATCGCCGTAAAAGCGATTCTCAGTCCCGGAAACAAGACCTTAGAAGTGCCACATATGAAAATACCTTGTTCCGGCACCAGAGCACTAAGTGCCGTTCGATTGGTCAAGTTGGTAAAATTATAGATATCATCTTCGATCAAAATAAGATCATACCTGCGAATAATCTCTGCGATCGCCTGCTTCCTCTCGTTTGACATCACTGTTGCTGTTGGATTTTGCATATTGGGCATAAGGTAAATACCCTTAATCGAATGTCTTCTGCACATAGCTTCAAGACTTTCTGGAATCATGCCCTCTGAATCCATGGCGATTGGTTCCAGTTTGATGTGATTCATCTGAGCAGCATTCTTGAAACCCGTAAAGGTCAGTGCATCCACTGCAATTCTGTCTCCCGGTTCAAAAAGTCCTAGCAAGCAACAGTTGATGGCATGCATGGCACCTGCACAGATGACGATGCTGTCGGGATCTGCATCAAGACCATATTGACATAGCCACTTAGCCGCTACCTCCCTATGTCTTTGAAGCCCCTGACTCGGCACATAATCGAGTAACGTGCTCAGCTGATCATCTTCTGCAACGTCTTTTAGCAAATTCGATAAATCATAATCGTGAAGTTTTATGCCACCTACTAAGCCAAATTCAATAATCTCATCATCGCTTTTGAGAATTTCAGGCAAGGCATTATGCTTCCGATCGTCTTGTAACACATAGGTACCGCTCCCCATAGTGCCTGAAATGAGACCTCGCCTTTGAGCTTCCTTATAGGCCCTGGAAATCGTCGTAAGATTCACCCCTATAGTCTTCGCAAGAGATCGCTGGGGTGGCATTTTTTCATTGGCTTCAAGAATGCCTAATCGAATATCCCTTTCAATAGCATCTGCAATGGCAACGTAAAGCACTTTATCCGTATCGATAATTTTGGGATTCCACATGTATAAACCCTCCGCTACAAATTGTATGACAAACAATGCTGTATTGACTTCCCTCTCATTATGCCTATAATTAAAGCAAATACTATATTTGTATGTGCAATAATACATCGTTTCCGATTAGAATGTATGTCATACAATTATCATACTACGGATCGATAAGTCATACAATATGAAATAAGGGAGGGAATTTTATCATGAAGCAATTTTATATTCGTATGCTGCGCCTCATTTTTGGACTTTTCCTATATGCCGTTGGCATTGTCATCACATTAAATGCACATATCGGCTACGCACCATGGGATGTTTTCCATGTAGGCTTTGCAAAAATGACAGGGATAAGTATTGGAACCGCTTCTATTATCGCAGGTGCTGTAATTGGCATTTTAGCGCTGTTTCTCGGTGAGAAGCTTGGACTTGGCACCATTTTAAACATGTTCCTCATTGGTATCTTTCTAGACCTGATTCTCGCGCTTCAAATTTTGCCAACCGCCACTAATATGCTGCTTGGCATCATGATGTTAATCGTAGGTTTGTTTGTCATTGCATTCGCCACTTATTTTTATATCGGATCGGCATTTGGTGCGGGCCCAAGGGACAGCTTGATGGTAGCACTCACTCGTAAAACCAACATGCCTGTTGGCATCTGCCGTGGTATTATCGAACTTCTAGCGGTTGTGGTCGGCTGGCGTCTCGGTGGTATGGTTGGCATTGGTACCATCATCTCTGCCCTATGTATCGGCATCTGTGTAGAGACCACCTTCAAACTGCTTAAATTCGATACCACTGAAGTTCAACACGAAACATTGAATATGACTTATAAACTGCTCTTCCACCGCAAAGAGAAGCCATTAAATGACTAAACCGACATATGAAAACCCTAGATTCTATGATGAATCTAGGGTTCCTTTATCTATCACAAATTCGGATAGGCTGCCACCTGATTACGACCGCTTTGTTTCGAATAATAGAGCGCCTGATCAGCAGCTTTTAGAAGACCTTGGGACAACATCCCCTGCATAGGTACGATCGTCGCCACCCCTACACTGACCGTTACACAACTTGATACCTCCGATGCTTTATGCGGTATCCCTAACGCTTCGATACTCTGGCGCAGATGATCGGCAATTTTCAGTGCATCCTCTTCCGATGTATCCGGTAAAATACAGACAAACTCTTCACCACCATATCGTGCGACAAGATCTGTTTTTCGTCTGACATGACTTGCAATTTCACGGGCAATTCGTATCAGACAATCATCTCCAGCTTGATGTCCATAGCTGTCGTTATAGCTTTTAAAATGGTCAATGTCGATCAAAATGACGGACTGCTCAATCCCCTCTCTAAGTCCTAAATTCCATACGATATCAAAGTATTCATCGAATTTTCTTCGATTAGCGATTCCCGTCAAGCCATCTATAAGGGACATGTTTTCCAAAAAATCACGATAGCGTTTCAACTCCATATGAGTATTCACACGCGCTTTCACAATCACTGGATTAAAGGGTCGTGTTATATAATCAACAGCGCCAAGTTCAAAGGCTTTAATCTCATCCTGGGTACCATCCTTACCTGTAATAAATATTATAGGGATATTCTCGGTTTTCTTATTGTTTTTCAAGACCTTGCAAACTTCATATCCTGTCATTTCAGGCATGACCACATCAAGAAGAATCAGATCTGGTGGATCATCTCCCGTAGCAATTTCAATAGCGGTCGTCCCTTGATTGGCAACTTGAACGATATAGTTGTCTTTAAACAAATTGCCTAATAACGTAATATTAATCGGTGCATCATCTACGATCAGAATCGTCTGCATTTCTTCAATGGACTTCATTGCTCCTCCTCCGCCCTGCGCTCTTCTACACGTGTAATCCATAGTTCTAAATTCACCAAGGCCTTTTCATAATCAAACTGCTCAATAGCGTTTTCTAGAGACTTCACCTCTTTTCCCCACACCAACATATCGACTTCACCCTTAAGTATTTCATAGCATTCGCTGGCTTTGAAATTGTGACTCACAAGCAGTGCCTTTAAATTGATAAGCGCCTCCCATAACATTCGATCTTCAACAAGTCCAACACCTTTAGAGCATCTATCCTTTGTGCGTTCAATATAATTCGCCATAGTCATAAGAATCTCTTCAAGTGCCTCATCCATCTCAAATACCATCTGCAAGGAAATTTCTTTTGGATGATCCAATTTTTTCTCAAGCTCTAGAACCGCCCGGTGCAAACCAACAGCGGATACACTGCCTGCGGCACCTTTCAATTTATGCAGGTAGGCACCTGCTGATTCATAATCCTTTTCATACAAAGCCCGTTTTACGTCAGAGCTCATGTTACTGAAGTCGTTCATAAAGACGACAAACAACTTTCTTAGAAGCCCCTTATCGCCATTGATGCGCTCCAGCATGGCCTTAACGTCAATGCCCGGTAAAATGAGGGATGACTCAGGTTCGCCAGTCTGGTCTAGAGCCGTCTGGCTGTGATCCTCATGAATTTCCCCAGACGGTAGCCAACGTTTAATCACTTGCAATAGCTCATCCGGGTTAAAGGGTTTGCTGACAAAATCGCACATCCCCGCTTCTAAGCACTCTGACTTTGAGTCATTGACGGCATGAGCTGTCATGGCTATAATCGGCAATGCCTCATAATCATCATTCCCTTTGATTCTTCTTGTCGCCTCAAGTCCATCCATGATCGGCATCTGAACATCCATCAGTACAAGATCATAATGATCTTGTTTGAGCTTGTCGATAGCCTCTACACCATTGCAAGCCACATCCGATCTTATACCGGCAGACTTAAGTATCTCTACGGCAAGTTCTTGATTCAAGACCGTATCCTCCGCAATCAAGATATGGATATCACGTAGTATCTTATCACACCATTCTTCGTCTACACCCGTCAAGATCTTTTCAGGTGCAGCCCCAATTGCCATGGATTCTATTGCCATGTCAGCCGTAAATGAGAAAACACTTCCTGACCCTAAGGCGCTCGAAACAGATAAGCGCCCCCCCATGAGTTCCACAAGCTGACTTGCTATGGAAAGTCCTAATCCGGTACCTCCAAATTTTCGTGTGATAGAATTATCCGCCTGAGTAAAGGCTTGGAAAAGTTTATCCTGACTCTCTTTCGCAATTCCGATTCCCGTATCTTTGACATCAAAACGGAGGGTTACTATACCATTGTGTGTCTTCAAACGACTGACTCGAATGGAAATTGAACCATTTTCCGTGAACTTGACAGCATTATTCGCTAAATTCATCAATATCTGACCTAATCGAAGTGGGTCGCCAAGCAACTGCGAAGGCACATCTGACAGAATATCGTACCCAATCTCCAAATTTTTTTCCAGTGCTTTCACAGAAACCATAGCCACAATATTTTCTATGACCTCCTCCAACTCGAATGGAATATGCTCCAATTCTATTCTTCCTGCTTCGATCTTTGAGAAGTCTAGAATGTCGTTGATGATGCCCAATAGGGATTTGGCAGACAGATCTATTTTCTGGATATAATCCCTTTGTTGGTCTGTTAGTGGTGTATTTAAAACCAAATTTGAAAATCCTAAAACCGCATTCATCGGTGTCCGTATCTCATGGCTCATATTTGCCAAGAAAGAGCCCTTAGATCTATTAGCCGCTTCTGCAGCTTGTCTAGCATGCACCAATTCTGTGATGTCGTGATAAATACTGATGATCATTTGAGTTTTTTCATCTACTACAACAGGTACGCCTAAAATTTCCACATCAACTAAAGTACCATCCTTTTTACAACGCCTTGAAAAATAATGTACCGGTAGACCCAAAACATCATTTTCACTCGATTTTTCCGCCTCTGCAAAGGTATCTCGGTTGCAAAAGGCCACTAAGCTGTTCAAGTTTTGACCAATAGCCTCCGACTCAGAATATCCAAATAGAGCCTCAGCAGCCGGGTTCCAAGTCAGTACATCAATCTCCGAATTTGTCGTGATAATTGCCACTGGCGACTCTCTCACCAAGGTTTCAAAATAAATTTTTTCTTTCTCAAATTGTTTCCTGACATCCATCAATTCGCTGATATCATGGTAAGTCGCCATAAATCCGATATTCGTGCCATACATCTCGATTGGCGTCGTATCAAGTTCGACATCCACCACGTCACCATTCTTTCTACTTCTCTGAGTGACCGCGTGAATGACCTCACCACGTCCAGCCGCCTGACTATAATGGTTGGCTTCTTCAATCTGACTTTCCCGCGCTATATACTGATCTATATTCCTTCCAAGAACTTCATTTTCTGAATAACCGAACAATTTTTCAGCCGCTGGATTCCAAATAACCAATTCTCCATTGGTATCCCCAGCGACAATCGCCACTGGACAAATCTCTAGCAAGGTCTGAAAATATTTTTTTTCACGCTCCAACGCACTATAGAGCCTTGCATTAACAATCGCAATCGCTGCTTCGTTAGCAATCGATTGAATATATTTCACCATATCTACATCGTAAGCTTCTGGGTTATCGTAATCTTGAACCGCCAGAACACCCAGCACTTCATCCTTCATCATCATCGGAACACCAAGCCACGACGCCGCCGGCACACCATGACTTTCTATCCCCAGTTCCCGCTCCATTTCAACCGCATTGCCATGAAGATACAAGGAGCATTTTGTCCTGATAACATATTCCGTTAAGCCATTTGACATCTTTCTCTTAATTGAACGTTCACGGACAGGACGATTGTCAAATACAAAATCAATCGCCTCACTTTTCTTATCGTACAAAGCAATATAAAGTTTTTCCGCATACATCAATCGTCCAATCTGCTCGGTCACCACCCTGAATACCTCATCCAGAGAATGGGTGTTCAAAAGAAACTTTCCGACATTCGCAAAAGCTTCAAGAGCTTCTGTACGTCGAGATACCACGGCTTCCATCTCACGCTGATAAGCCCTTAACTCCGTTAAATCATGGAAGGATTCAATAGCCCCAATAACCGTACCTTTTGCATCGAAAAGGGCTGAGGCTTTTGCAGTCACATAACGATCATCTCTATTCCTAATCGACACCTCTGTTTTCACTTCGAGTACGTGACCATCCCTCAAAATCACATCATAGGTTTGCTCCATTTCAGAATTCGGATTTAAAGCTAGGTCAATAAGCATGGGTCTATTTTCTCCATAAAATACCTTGCCATGCTCATAATTCCCCTTACCAATCATCTCGTCCGCTGATACACCTGTCAATTTCTCCATAGCAGGATTCCAATAAACCACCTCTCCTTTGGTATCAATAATAAAAGTGGCATCTGGCAAAAAATCAATAACACCATACAATTGACGCAAAGACCGGTTGGCTTGATCTTCAATACGATTGGTATTTTTTTTAGGACGTAAAAAATAATCGAAAAGGCCCATAATTTAGATCGAACTCCTATTCATAATTGAGATATCTTCTGATATTGATACCCTTTGTCATGTAAATTATGCAGAAAGTCAGCTGACACAAACTGGATTTACAAGCCTAAATGACTTATCTTCTTAAACAACAAAAAAAAGACTTATTACAAGTCTTTTTTTGTTATGCATTTTCGTTGATAGCTTTCACCGGGCGCGCTTCGATATAACCTCTATAACCCATTGGTACAAGTTGAAATCTGGGTGCGCTTTCCGGTGCCCACTGATAGCCGTAAATAGACGGATCAAACTTGTCTATATGCTCCCAAACCTCAGCTATTTCATTCATAAAATCATCATCATTATAGGTTTCACCTTGAAAAATCATAAGTTTACACGGTGGCAACTCTATGATTTCATAATCCTCTGGTATGCTTTTATTATAATCCATAGGCACTTCGACACCCTGTACATATTGTGATGTTCCTTCTTTAATCAGATGTTTTGGAAGCCACATGCCAATTGGCTCATACAGGGCCTCCTTGACGCTTGAAAGTACAGACCATACATCGCACCCCACCTCTTCACAATATGCAAAATACTCTGTTGCTTTCTTTCCTCTTCTCAGCAAAACTTTCCGCAAAGGCCGTTCGATCACCTGTACAAAAATAGATTTGCTACGATTGTTTTCACTCATGATTTCCTCTCCTTTCTGAAATGCACGGTAGGTGTCGAAAACTTTCTGAGGCATAAACAGCTTGATGGGGGGCGTCTGTTGACTGTATTTACTCGGTGGCATACCAAATTCTTTTGAAAAAGCCCGTGTAAAGCCCTCATGGGAATCAAAGACAAAATCCAATGCCACATCAATGATCTTTTCATCGTTATCTCGCAATCTTAACGCCGCTTGTGTCAGTCGCAAAGCGCGAATATATTCAAATGGCGTTTTACCTACGACCTCTTTAAATAACCTTGCAGCATGCCATGGGGAATATTCTGCTGCTACCGCGATTTCTTTCAATGTAATCTTTCTTGAAATATTCTCGCTAATATATTCTTGCATCCGTTGCACCGCCATAATCGTTTCAACCTCATTCATTTTCTCACCTCCTCATGTCTAAATTATATTTCATGAAAGTTTGTATTTCTTGACTTGCTTTGCTCTTATTATAGCTTAATCATATTTATCTCGTTTTCTCTGTCCCTAGCATCGGCATGATATTCTTATAATCAGGACACAGCTTTCCCACCAAGCGCCAAAAGGATCGGTCGTGGTTCAAATGCTCCAAGTGACAGAGCTCATGAACGATAACATAGTCGATCGCTGATTCCGGAAAGAGCATGAGCTTCCAGTTGAAGGTCAGTTCACCATTGCTGTTGCAACTGCCCCAACGTTTCTCATGGGATTCAATGACAAAGGACTTGTACTTTTTCCTGATCATGGGTTGAAAATGCAATAACCGTCCTTGAATATGCTTTTTAGCCTGCTTCTTATAAAAGGTGATTAAGGGCTTTCTATAATCCACTTCACCTTTTTCAGGTGTTTCCAGCAAAATATAATCACCCTTTAAAACAAGGGCTGTTTTCTTCACATCGAGACTCACCTCTGCCTTTAAAGGCCAGTGTTTTCCCAAATACATAACTGTTTGTTTTTCCATCTTTTTTATGTGCTCCATTAGTACCATTCTATATTTATCAACTCATTATAAATGACTTTTAGTTTTTTTTCCAGTTGTGAAAATTAATCCTAGGAATACTTATAAAGATCTCTCGATACCTCTGTCACAAAACTGACACCATACTGTAAATTAAATCCAAGCCATAGCGTGATATAATAGTTAAGTAGATAAATAATGCATTGTAAAAATGAAATGAGGATGAATTATGAAGATTGCAAGAATAGTATCAGGTTGCCTTATTGCCTTGTTGCTAACAAGTAGTATGGGCTTTGCAGAAACATATCAGTCCGTAAAGATTACAGCGGATAAATTAAATATCAGAGAGGACATGGCCATAGATGCCACTATTTTAGGCAGTCTTGACCAAGAAACAGTTGTCGGTACTTCTGAACTGACAGATGGCTGGTATAAAATCAGCTATTCCGGAAAGCCTGCTTATATTTCAGCGGATTACGCTGAAGTTGTTGAGGATTTCAGTATAGGCTACATTACAGGTCAGAATGTCAATGTCCGTGATGTGCCATCCACCGAAGAGAGCACAGTGCTCAGTCGTTTATCCGATGCGGAAATACAAATACATGCAAAAGAAAATGATTGGTATCATATCACAACTGCAGACGGCGTTGAGGGCTATGTGTTTGCTGATTTGGTAAGTCTTGAAGATGGAAACCTTTCAAGCAATGCTGATGCAGCAAACCTAATTTCCATCGCAAAATCCAAATTAGGTTGTCCATACGCATGGGCTCAAGAAGGTCCGAATTCTTTTGACTGTTCCGGTTTTGCAAAATATTGTTTTAAGCAAGCCTACGGCATTGATTTACCACATAGTGCCAGTGCCATCAGTCAAAAAGGAACAAGGGTCTCAAAATCAGAATTACAAGCAGGTGATTTGGTCTTTTTCGCCACCAGCGGCAGCGGTAGCGTGAATCATGTCGGTATTTACATCGGTAATGGTGACTTCATCCACGCTTCTTCGTCTTCTTCCAATGGTCATCAAGTGCACATAAATTCAGTCACAACTGGCTATTATAGTACCGCTTACAAATGGGCACAACGATTGTCCATCTAAATGACAAGTGAATAAAAACATAAAAACTAGCCCCTGAAAATAGCGTCAACACGTTATTCTCAGGGGCTTATATTATTGCCTCATTAACCTCACTTATTTAGGTGGTGCTGCATGGAGTGCTTCACCATTCACTGAATGCATAGCCTCGTGGATGGCCTCTGCAAGGGTCGGATGGGCATGAATGGTACTCGTAACTTCATGTACGGTTAATCCATTGCTGATGGCAACCGCTGCCTCATGAATCAAGTCGGAAGCATTAGGCCCAAGTATATGCATACCCAGTATTTTTTCATCCGCTTCTGACGCGATGACTTTGACAAAGCCTTCCGTCTCACCCATGGAAAGTGCCTTTCCATTAGCACTGAAGGAGAATTTTCCAGTCTTGTAGGCTATACCTCTGCTAATACAATCTTCTTCTGTCATACCTGCACTGGCGACTTGTGGACTCATGAAGGTACAATCTGGCCATACCTCTAGATTGATTGCAGGTTCAAGCCCCATGATGCGTTCAACTACAGCAATGGCTTGTGCAGAAGCAACATGAGCCAGCATAGAGCCACCAATCACGTCCCCTACAGCGTAGATATCATCCTTATTGGTCATCAGCTGATCATTGACCTTGATACCATGTCGATCATAGTTGATGCCCGCCATTTCCAAATTCAACCCTTTTATATAAGGCACTCTGCCTATCGCTACCAAGAGCAATTCCGCTTCAA
>JAFGTX010000160.1 GCA_016938815.1 Clostridia bacterium
GAAAAAGCGGAAGTAAAACATGAATCGGCTGTCATCGGATTATATGATGCAAGAGGTCTTGAAATTCCTGAATTTGATGCCAGTACCCATGCAGTACTTCCAGAAACGCTGGCAGAAACTTATGAAATTGGTATTCAAGCAGAAATCAACAACATCGCAATGTATGATAAATTCTTGGAACAAGAGTTAGATGATGATGTCAGAGTAGTATTTCAAGCACTTAGAGATGGTTCGATAAACCATTTAGAAGCATTCCAAAGAGCAAGTGAAAGACCATCTGGCGGCAGAAACGGAAGAAGATAATTAAAGATTGTTAGAAGAGAGCTGTTATAAAATGCGGCTCTTTTTTATGCGAGCATTAAGGTGGGGGGGAAGTTGAGACTCGGCAGAAAATGGAGTATGCTGTATATAAATGGGTATATGCCCAACGTATGTTAGAAAAAGAATTCGTAATAAGGGGTGTATTATGAAGCATACGATATCAGTGACCGTGCTTTTGCTATGTTTTGTGGCTTTGATGCTGCCGACCTATGGGGATAACGCCTTATCACAAGACTGGGTACCTACAACAATATTGCTTGATGAGAACCTAAGTACCAGCACGGCCAATCAGATTTTGCAGACGAAAGATCGCTATATATGGTTTGCAACTTACGATGGATTGGTGCGTTACGACGGGACCACATTCAAGACTTACAATGCATACTACGAACCTTCTTTTGATGCCAATAGTGTACGCGCTTTATTTCAAGATTCAAAAGATCGACTATGGATTGGAACCAATGATTCGGGCCTCTATTATTATATGGATGGTGTTTTTCATGGACTGGAACGCTCAGATGGTTTTTGCTACAGTATGGTCCTTTCCATTGCTGAGGATCAAAAGGGTGCCATTTGGGTTGGTGGACCGGACGGCTTATACCAGATCAGCATAACCGACCATCAAACACTTCAAAGTGACTTGGTCAATAATGTGGCGCTAAAGGATATTTGTGTGGATTGCCATAATAGAATTTGGGCAGTGACGGCCAGTGGTGCCTTAAAACGATTGTCTGAAAGTCACGAATGGTTGACACCAGAGGAACTACCCGAAGCACAGACACAACAGATCGAGTGCATTGAATCCGTTGACGGTGAGATTTGGATTGGCGGCACGGACGATAGACTGCTGCTTTGTCATTCAGGACAAGTGTGGGAACTCATGAAGGGCAGCGATACTTTTGGGCTAGAGGCCTACACACGGATTTTTGCGGATGGGAGCCGATATATCTGGTTTTGCGCTGACAATGGCATAGGTTGTTACGATAGGATACAGAATACCTTTCTTGATGTGAATCAGGGGAATATTCCTATTCGCCACGCGGTTGAGTCGGTGATCCAAGATCATGAGGGCTCTCTTTGGATATCCTCCTCCCGCTCTGGCATCGTCAAATTGAGCGCAGGTAAATTCAAGAACATAACAACAGAGAATGGGCTCACCAATGAAATCGTAAATGCGGTTTTGAACGTGGATAGACAGTTATGGGTAGGTACGGACCACGGACTGACCATCATTGAAAATGGTGCGGTTGTCGAGAATGAATTGACGGCGCTTTTGGAGGGCGAACGTATTCGCCACATGATGCGAGAC
>JAFGTX010000021.1 GCA_016938815.1 Clostridia bacterium
CCACCTTGGATGACGAAGGTACGGTAACCTAGGCGGTAGCCTTCATCACAAGCCGATATGATTTGATTCAAGGTTAAACGGTAACGCTGCGCATTTTTGTTTTCAGCGCGGATACCACAGTAGATACAATGCTGTTTGCAGTAGCTGGATATCTCAATCAAGCCCCGCATGTACACTTTGTCATCATAATGTTTTCGACGTACGGCATCGGCTTTTTCAATCAAATAGGCCTTGCCGGATGCGTCCAGGTTGCGCAGCAGGTACAGAAATTCTTCCGAGGAGAGGTCCTCTTTTGCCGCTAACTTATCGATTAACTCGATCATGCTTTTCTCCTTTTCACTTGGCTTATCGGTTTTTCACCAAAAAAATAAAATAACTTCCTAAATGACTTAGGAAGTTTCATACGTTAATAAGATCAAAGCCTGCGCCTTGATTTACCACTATGTTCAACTTCCTGCTCGGCAAGGCTTCCTCACCCATTAGGTCATCAATTGTATGGACTCATTTCATTAAAGAGCTTCTCTAAAGAAATGATGTGTTTTACTTGTTAATAGTTTATCAATCTCTATTTCTTTTGTCAATCCTATTTATGTTAAATATCGAATTTTATTTATATGTGGGGCCTTATAAACGCAACGGCTCTTCCATTTCATAGGCGATACCGATGGCACCCGGTCCTACATGGGTTCCGATGACTGGCCCGATATCTATGATCTCTATACTCTCCAACTGGACACCTTCAAAAAGCAGATTTTTCAATTTTTCCGCCTCTTCCATATCCTCAATATGATGAATCACCACTTTTCTAAGGCCATAGGCCTCGATGTCTTTTAGGAAGGTATCCGCCAGATACTGGATCGAACGCTTGCGGGTCCTGACTTTGTCAAGGGTGGTGGTCATGCCGTCCACAACCATCAAGATCGGTTTGACCTGTAAAAGCTGACCGATAAAGGCTGCAGCATTGCCAATGCGACCACCCCGATTCAGGTAGGTTAGCGTGGCTGGCGCAAAGATGAATTTAGTAGAAATAATGGCCCTTTTTATGGCAGCGATGACGTCGTCATAATCGCCACCACCTTCAAGCACCTCTGCTCCGGCAAGGACACAAAGTCCCAGCTGCATGGAATTGGTCATGCTGTCGATGATGGTCACCTGCGCCTCGGGATAGTCTTCCAAAAGCTGTGATTTTATGATAGCGGCCGTCCCATATGTACCGCTCATCTTTGATGACAAGAAGGTTCCAATCACCGCATCTCCATTTTTGACCGACGATTCCATAGCTTCGTACATGGTCGCAAAGGTGGGCTGGGAACTCTTGGGTATGTAATCGACACTCTTGAGTTTTTCATAAAACGCCTTGTAGTCCTGAGGCAAATCCAGAAATGAAGCGTCTTCGAAATTGGCTGTTAAAGGTACGACCTTGATCTGGTAGTGTTCTAATAATGTGCTTGGAATATAACATGTAGAATCTGTTATGAGCTGAATAGCCATACTTCTCATCTCCCTTGCTATTGATATGCTATATATAAGAAGTATTATATCATACGGAACCTTTAAGCACCTCACTAAGTTCCTCACATCAAAAAGGCTGTTATAAGATTGAATCTCATAACAGCCCTAGCTGATCTATTATTTATTATAATGTCGCTGTTGCTTCTTTTAAGAATGCTTTTGTCGCGTCATCACAATGTGGTGCCAATTTCTCAAATACAGTCGCATGGTAATCGTTCAACCACTTGATTTCTCTTTCTGTCATCATGTCTTTCTTGATTAATGCCTTGTCGATTGGGCAGTAAGAAATCGTTTCAACCTTGTAGAATTCGCCAAACTCCGTTTCACGGTCTTTAACTACTAGAAGCATGTTTTCCGTACGGATACCGTGCTTACCAGCCTTGTAGACACCTGGCTCATTTGTAACGATCATGCCCGGTTCAAGCGCTACATCGTTTTGGTTGCAACGAATCGTGTGTGGTCCTTCGTGAACGCTTAATAGGAAACCAACACCATGACCTGTGCCATGTTTATAGTCTACACCGGCTTCCCACATTGGACGTCTTGCAAGTACGTCTAGGTGTGGTCCACATGTGCCTCTAAGGAATTGTGCCTGAGCCAATCCGATATGTGATTGTAGTGTCAAAGTAAAGTCTACCATTTCTTCATCTGTCACAGGACCACAAGCGATGGTTCTCGTAATGTCGGTTGTACCATCCATGTATTGTCCGCCTGAATCCGCCAAAAGCATACCTTTTGCCTCTACTTTTGAGAAGTTATCAGGTGTTGCAGAGTAATGGACGATAGCGCCATTTGGACCATAACCCGCAATGGTGTTGAAGCTCTCGCCAAGGTTCAAGTCTTGCTCTGCTCTGAATTCTCTCAGCTTTTCAGCAACCAGCAACTCATCCACTGTACCTGTTGCAACATTTTCTTTCAACCATTTGTGGAATTTCACCATCGCTACACCGTCTTTGATATGGGCTTTTCTAATGTTTTCAATTTCCACAGCATTTTTAACCGCTTTGAGTCTTGTCGCGATATCACCTTTTGCAATGCGTTTCACGCAATCTTTGAAGGCCTTTACAAGAGAAACGCTTGTATATGCCGGTGAGTAAAGTACCGATGTCACCTCTGCTTGCTCCAAGAAGCCTTGGACGTCTTCATATGGCAATAAGTGTACGCCATCTGCAAGAAGTGCTGCTTTTACAGCCTCTGGCATCTTAGAAGCCTCTACAAACAGGTATACGTCTGTCATTGTGATGAAGGCGTATGAAATGACAAAAGGACAGTAAGCGATGTCTTTACCTCTGATGTTAAAGATCCATGCAATGTCATCTAAATTTGGGACGAGGTAAGATGCCCCGCCAAGTCGCTTCATTTCTGTACGGATTTCCGCCAATTTTTCAAGGTGTGATTTGCCAGCGTATTTCAATTCAAGAGCCATCACTTCTGTTTGAG
>JAFGTX010000022.1 GCA_016938815.1 Clostridia bacterium
ACTATATTGCAACTGCCACAAGAGCAGCCTACCGTATCCAGAGCCTTGAAAAACTCATTTTCCCCTCGATCTATTTTATTTTCCATAGAAAACACCTCGTTCTTTCATTTTGACATGTGAACAGTTATTCATATGTTTGATTATATAATACCACCTTTTCAAAAATAGTCAAGGCCCTTCTATCGCGGTAATTGCAAATGCTTTGCATCTTTAGCTTCGCTTGTTTTCACGTGGTGTGCCATTCTATATTCTATATAGAATAGCCGCGAATGTGGGACATTCGCCGGCTCGCTTGGCGAGCCTAATAGAATGAGAGAGGAAAATCGGCAGGAAGGGAATTCATTTCCTTCCTGCCGATTTTCCTCTCTCATTCTGCTATTCTTGTTTTTCACGAAAAAAAACTAGGTCCATCCTATGGGACAAACCTAGTTGATCTACTTAAAGTCCTTTTGCCTTGTTGGCTTTAACACGATCTTGAGCGTTAAGTACTTTCTTTCTTAATCGGATCGCATCCGGTGTGATTTCCACAAGCTCGTCGCCTTCGATAAATTCAAGGGCTTCTTCCAATGTGAATTCTTTTGGTGCCAATAATTTAATCGCATCATCCGAACCTGATGCTCTAACGTTAGTGAGTTTCTTGTTTTTACATACGTTAACGACCATATCATCCACACGGCTGTTTTTTCCAACGATCATACCTTCGTATACTTCTAAAGAAGGACCGACGAACATCGTTGCACGTTCGCTCAGGTTGAATAAAGAATAGGCCATGGTTGTACCTGCCTGTTGTGATACCAATACGCCGTTGCCACGCTTAGGGATTTCTCCGAAATGCGGTTGATAGGAATCGAATGAACGTACCAGCGTACCTTCACCTCTTGTTTCGTTAATGAAATCACTTCTATATCCCAAAAGTCCTCTTGTTGGTACAAGGTATTCGATTTTTGTATAACCTGTTTCCGTTTCTGTTTCCATAGAGACCATTTGGCCTTTTCTCAAGTTCAGTTTGGAAATAACCGTACCGCTATAGGTGTCCGGCATCGTTGCAATAACCTTCTCCACCGGCTCATGAAGCACGCCGTCAACGTTTCGCATCAATACTTCCGGTTTAGATACTGCAACTTCATAACCTTCTCTTCTCATGTTTTCAAGAAGAATGGATAAGTGAAGCTCTCCTCTACCAGAAACTTTAAAACCGTCTTTCTCAGGCAATTCTTCAACTCTTAAGCCGACGTTCACCTCTAATTCCTTATCAAGACGCGCTAACAAGTGACGAGATGTCACAAATTTACCACTTTTGCCACAGAAAGGCGAATCGTTGATTAAAAAGTTCATCGATAACGTCGGTTCTTCAATTTCAATAAGTGGCATTGGCTCTACTTGATCGACAGGACCGATAGTCTCGCCAATAGAAATATCCGCAATACCCGCAAAAATAACGATGTCGCCGCTATAAGCCTCTTCCACCTCAACACGTTTCAAACCTTCATTGACAAAGAGCTTACTGATTTTTCCACGAGCGATGCTGCCATCTCTTTTGGCAACGCTAACATGTTGTCCCTGCTTGATGATACCACGAGTCACTCGGCCAATACCAAGACGACCAATGTAGTCATCGTATCCAAGAGAAGATACCTGCAACTGCATCGGTTCATCATCCCTGTTTGGATAAACTGCAACATGCTCCTTGATGATATCAAATAAAGGTGTCAAATCCGTAGAGTCATCATTGATCTCCTTTTTAGCAATACCTTCTTTAGCAATACCATATACAATTGGGAATTCCAATTGCTCGTCTGTTGCGTCCAAGTCTGCAAAAAGGTCAAAAGTCATATCAACAACCGCTTCCGCTCTTTGATCCTTCTTATCAATTTTGTTTATGAATAGAATCGGCTTCAAGCCTTGTTCTAAAGATTTTTGAAGTACAAATCTAGTTTGAGGCATCGGACCTTCACTAGAGTCTACAAGCAAAATCGTCGTATCTACCGTTTTCATGATACGTTCCACTTCAGAAGAGAAATCGGCATGGCCCGGTGTGTCTACAATATTGATTTTCAATCCATTATGTTCAATCGAGCAATTCTTCGCATATATAGTGATGCCGCGCTCTCTTTCCAAATCGTTGCTGTCCATAACACAGTCAACTACTTCTTCGTTCGCCCTAAATACGCCACTTTGTGATAACAACGCATCTACCAATGTAGATTTTCCGGCGTCTACGTGTGCGATAACCGCAATATTTATTATATCTTTTCTTTTCATCTTTACTTCCTTTCAGATTTCAACCTATACATCATATCGCTTTAATCAGAATTTTTCAATGAAAAGTTTTCATTTTCTCTTTCTTCTTTAAATAAGCTGTTGTTTCAAATTCTAGGGCATAATTAGGTTTGTCCTATCCTCAATTTCATATGTGCCCTCTAAAAGTAATTTGATGGATTCAAAATTTTCTATGACCGCTTGTGCCACTTTGGGATGAAAATGCTTTCCGGTCTCTGCGAGAAAATAGTCATAGACCTCTTCATAGGTCCATGCCCTTTTATAGATGCGTTTTGATAAGAGGGCATCAAAGACGTCTGCAGCCGCAACAACGGCACCGATAAGCGGGATATCCTCACCTTCAAGTCCATTAGGATAGCCTTTACCATCATATCTTTCATGATGGGTCCAGGCAATAATCGCAGCATAATCCATCAATTCATTATCTGACCCATTCAAGATCTCAAACCCCATGGTCGCGTGATCCTTCATAGCTTCATATTCCTCAGAAGAGAGTCTGCCAGGGTTATTTAAAATCCGATCGGGAATCCCTACCTTCCCGATGTCGTGTAGGGAAGACGCCAGCGCAATCATTTTTGCCTCCGGAAGTGGATAGCTTAGTTTCAAAGCAATAAATTGCGTGATATCAGCAACCCTGTGAACATGCTGACTGGTCTCCTTTGAACGTAAGTCCACGACACTCCCTAGGCGAAGCAATAACTCTCTTTGAGTATACTCCAAATCATCGTTCAGAGACACAATAGAACTATTCATATCCTCCATCTGCTCCAAATAGATTCGATTAGCCTCCTGAGCCTTGATAAAGGCAATCCCCGTTGCCCAAATGATACTGATAAGCAACCATAAAACACCCCAGTGAGAAATCACAAACTTAGTCGTTTGACTCACCGTGAATGTCACGAGGCACCCCGTGAGTCCGATGGCATAAATAACGCCCTGCCAACCATTTCTCCTATAATCCAGCCACGCAAAAATGATCAGGACAAGGCTCCCTACAGCAACCGTTACATCATAAAGAGAGAAATACCCATTATAAATCGTCTGCATAAGATCCGACCAATAAAAGATGCGTTCGATCTCAAAAAATAGGCCCACACCCGCAACAAGCCAAGTGAATTTATATAGATAGGATAAATAAACCCGATGCTTTGATTTTCCAATCAAGGTTATATTTAATTTCACAAATAGAGGCATCATTAAATTCGACGCGATAATATAGACAACCAGCAAAATTGGTAATGGCAATACTTTAAAAGTCTCTCTAATCCAAAATCCATGACGAAAAAAATCAAACATGCTCCACAATCCAAATACGCCAATAAAATAACCCGTATGTCTTAAAAAGTTATTGGGATCTGCAAACTGCATGGAACCGCTCATGACGATTAATAAAACGCTTAAGATAATAAATAGAAGTGCAATGGATTTCCTTGAGTCAAAAGTCGGTACGATGACATCAAGCGGCAATGTACCAACATCACTTCTTATGCCGATATAGGGAATCTCATCTGAAGTCCTTGCAACAACATATGCCACCGTATCAAAAAAAGGTATGTAGGCCATATTGTAACGATAATCATAATTATCTACCATTGAGGCATCCGCCATCTCATAGACCAAATTAAAATCACCATCAAATACTTTAAAATTATGACCATAAACAGCGGGCAAAAACAAGAGTTTCCCCGGGGGGGCTTTCAAAACAAGTTTGATGCCATACAAATCCTGAATGTTTTCTGGTCGTTTCATCACCGTTGCATCCAGTCTATCAAAAGAGGACCACTGACCATTCTCTCGAATATCCTCAGGGGAAATTAAGGGTTTATAGAAAATAGTCTCCACAGGTTCAATTTCCTCCAAGGGTTGCAGATCAGAAGAAATCAACGGGAAAAATATTGCTAAGAATAATACTGCTACCAGTAAGCCATTCAATTTAGGTAGTAATATACTATCGATTTTTTTCATAAATACCTCACTATTCAGCTAAACTTGATACCGTGTAAAGATAACCACCACTAAGAAATATACAATTAAAAATGCATTCGATATCTGAAAACCTAGCGTCTTGGTCGCTTTTGCCTTTAACCACGGATGTTCTCGATCGACCACCCTATGGTAAAACTGCCAGCCAAAAATGGCCATTATCAAATAAATCCCACTCTCTTTCAGCAAATTGTAGTATGAAAAAAATTCGCCATGCAGTATTCTCCCACCCATCACAATCCCAATCGGGAACATGGCCAGAACTAGCGTCGCCACCAATGCGATACTCAAGGACTTCACCCACTCAATACTAAAGGGATAGCGACTCGGTCCACCCAAGACCTGCCCAAATTTGATGAAAGACACCAAGGTTCCGAAATTGACCAAATAGAGCCCGTATGTAACAAAGGTCCCCTCAACACTTTTCTTGATAATGTATTTGCTGATGCTACCATTGAAAAATGGCGCCCCGGTAATACCCAATATCCCAATCACAATGGCAATCCCCAGAAATGGGTTTGATGCCATAACACCTCTTATTTTCTTGATATGGCGCTCACCGGTGTTGGTGATCAGTATGCCTGCGCAGAGGAACAGGAGGGTCTTGAATGCAAAGTGATTCACCATGTGCAATAGACCGCCATACATCCCCTTCTCCATGCCACTGCTGATACCGACTACCATCAAGCCAACCTGAGAAATGGTATGATAGGCCAAAATCCGTTTGATATCCGTTTGAAGGACGGCAAAGCCTACACCTAGAAGCGCCGTCGAGATGCCGACGATCATCAAGCTCTGGCTGAGGAATGGACCGCTGAAAACCCCGTGTAAACGCATAAAACCGTAGAGGCCAATCTTGACCATCAAACCAGAAAGCAAAGCGGATACGCTGGAAGGTGCGGAACTGTGTGCAATAGGTAGCCAAGTATAGACCGGTACCAAAGCCGATTTCAAACTAAAGGCCACAAAGAAACACGCCACAGCAAATCGGATATGAACTTGCTGGCTAAGTCCTTGGGCAATCTCCCCAGCAACCGTCATATTGAGGGAACCTGAGGATATATAGAGTATAATGACACCTACGAGGAAAATCGTCATGCCAAAACTGTTGTATAGCAAATAGAATAGGCCCGCCTTAACGGCGTATCCATCTTTTTTATAGGTAATGAGAATGCTGCCCAAAATTGTAACCAGTTCCAAAAGAATGAACATGCTAAACAAGTCATAGACGAGAAACAAGGCCACTAGAGAACCTTGTAAAAAGGTTATGAAGAAAAAATATTTGGCATCGCGACATTTTTCTTCCCAACAGTAAAGATAGGCTGCCCAAAACCCAAGGGTCGTCATGCCCACGAAAATGAGTGATAGCCAGTCAAGGCGCAATTCGATGCCAATACCCATAGGCCATTGACCGATGACGTAGCTCAGCGATTCACCAGCAATCACTGACCGACTCAGGACATAAACAAAAAAGGTCTGAAGGACCTGAAAAAGAAAAACCATGCTATTGAATTGAGGTTTGTTAACAAGATAGAATAATATAGCCAAAATCAGCGGCACAAATATAATACTCAACAGAATATAGTACATCTACTTCTCCTTTTCTATAATTTCTTGCCAATCCAGCGTTCCATAATAGTGAAAAATCTTTACCGTCATCATCAAGGCCAACGCTGTAATAGAAGCACCAATGACAATCGCGGTAATGATCAAGGCCTGAGGCAAAGGGTCAACTGGTGCAGTTGGCGAAAAGCCATGAATCGGAAGACTGCTCCCAGAGGGTCTGGTCAGTAAAATGAAGATGAGAATCACCGCAGTTTGAAGCAAATTAAGGCAAATGATCGACTTGACCACGTTGGTATCCTTGATCAAACCATAGGCGGCTATTAAAAAAATAAGGAACGATAAGGTGATTTCAATCATAATTCACCCTCCTCTAAGAAAATGCTGATAATCCCTACAATACCGAGGGTTACCTTGATACCGATGATGATGTTAAGGACCATGAGATTAATTTGCTTGAAAATTAAAATCTCGCTAAAGAACATACCTCTAAATGGAATACCATGAGTCAGCACCCCCGCGAAAGAAAACAGCACCAAAAGCAGAAAGAGCACTTTCTCGATACGTAGAATCTGCTTGACACTCAACATGTTGATGTCATTAATGAAATACAGCAGAAAGTAGCTGGATGCCATCACGACACCACCTTGAAAACCACCACCTGGCGAAAGATCACCATTAAAGATGATATAAAGTCCAAAGAGCAGCACGAAAGGAAAAATCATGCGGCTAATAATTTTCAACAATGCATTTTCATTCATGCTCTCACCTACAGTCTTTCTTCATCCTTTCGACTCATAAACAAGATTCCCGCTGCAACGACAAAAAGTATGGCCGCTTCAAAAAGAGAATCAAACAATCGATACTCCAGATAGATTCCAGTCACATAGTTTTCAGCCCCCGCTTCGAGAAATGTCATTTGTGTAAAATAATTGTATGTCATAAATCTGTAACCCGCCGTCAAGCTTGGCAACATGGTGATAAACATATATCCGACGCCAGCCAAGACCAGAATAATTCCTAATCTACTCATCCAATCCTTCATACTCATCAACCTCAATCAAATCAATATTTTTATACTTCCGCGTCATCTTATCCAACCGTGGAATCATGATGTTGCTTTTATTGCCAGTAATCACGAGATGGTTATTTTCCTCATCCAACGAAACAATTAAGTCTATATTCCCAGGGCGAAAAATGCCTTGCACCGTCGGATAATACCGCACACGTTTGGTAACCACCTTAAGTTCAAGTGTGTAGTAAGAGCAGAAATCCTCCAACAAAAACACCAATTTTTTATATAAATCGTTATCTTGGTAATCCTCTCCATGCAAAAATTCCTTATCAATTAAAACCGTAAATACATTTTGCTTAGATACCGTAATGAGATAAATCAAAGGGACAAAGGCGCAACCTACCGCAACTTCAGCTAACGCAATATCCAGTGCATAATTGAGAAAATACACACTGGCCGCCGTAAAGGAAAAAATAGAAAAATACATGATCAGATGCAAATTGTTCTTTTCCTTGACCACTAAAATCGCCAAAATAATAAGAATAACAAGTAATATTCGAACGATCATTTTCTTTGCCTCCTCTTTGGCTCAATACCGTTCTTGTAAGCTGAACTGGCAATGATTTGATTGGTGACTGGATTCGTCAGCAAATAGAAGGTCAAAATTAATATCAATTTGAGCGAAATCAAGCTAAATCCACTCCTGACCACCAATGCTGCCGTCAAGGTGATAATCGTCACCGAGTCTACCTTAGCACTGTTCAGCAAGCGGGTGTAGACACCCTCTAATCGAAAAATACCGACGATTCCGAAAATCAAAAAGAACCAGGATAGAATAAGCAAACCGTTACTGATCATTTCAATCGCCCCCCTTTTAATATAAATCTCGATACAAGGGTAACGGAGATGAATCCAATAATGCTGTAGGTAATGGAAATATCCATTACAATAGGAGACTTCATCATAACCGCATATACCGTAATCAACATTACGATTTTAATCGTTACTAAGTTAATGGCCATTAGCCTTTCCCAAACCGACTTGCAGCTCACTAGAAAAAAGAGCAAAATCAGTGTTGCAAGTGCCAAGATTATCATTGTAATTTCTAAAATCATCGCGCCCCCCATAAAAAAGGTTTTTGAAAATCTACGAGAATCGTTGATTTAATATCCTTCACTTCTTCTTTATTCTTTGCATAGCCTACGACAACCAGTTTATTGCCATCCATACCTAGCGTAATCGTTCCCGGCGTCAAAGTGATTGCATTTGCAATCATAGCTACCGCAAACTCATCCGTTACATCCAAATGCACCCTGAAGATTTTAGCCGTATCTTCACCAGAAATGATTCTTAAAATATGGGCATACGCCGCTATGAAAATTTCTTTGAAAACAATACCCACAAACCATACTATTCTCCAAAATGAAGGGATACGAACCGGTTGACTTCCCGAGCGTTTAAAAAGCTCGGACGTCACATACACTGTAAAGCCGCTGCAAAAAAGTGCAGAGACAAATTGACGTACGTCAAATCCGCCATTCAGCACAAACCAAAATATCATGAGTGAAAAGAATAATGCCACTTTATTCAACATAGTGTAAGCCTCCTGTTTTCATTATACCCAAAACCTGTGCCGCTTATCTCAATTCCAATTAGAAGATTCAGAGTTATTGATATTGTCTTAACAAAAATACACATTTGTCTTTTCTCAACGTTTCGTGATTTTTTTTGTTTTTTTGAACGGTTTTCAGATTGATTTATTTCTATCAAATATGTTACAATTGGGGTAGTTGAAATCTCAATCTGTATCATTTCATGCATATCTACGCATCACTTCTTGTAATAGGGCCTTAAAGTTTTTTTTATTCAACACAGTTAAAAAAAATTACATCATCAGAATTTTTAGTAAGAATTAAATAATTTATGAAAAATACCTTTATAATTTAAATTTTAAGAAATTATTTTTACATTAATAATAACGAGGTGTTTTTTAATAAAAATAAACGTCTGAAAATTCTGACCATTTAACTATTACAGGTTTGACACAGATATGAACAGAATGTTACAATTTGAGCACAAGTGTACAAACTTATTATATTAAAGGGGGATATTCAATGAGTTTACAAGGTATTGTTGATTTTCTGAATGGCATCATTTGGAGTAACGCGCTGATTTATTTGTGTCTATTAGCAGGGATTTATTTCTCAGTCTTGCTAAAGTTTCCACAGGTAAGACTTGTCAAAGACATGACCAATCTATTGCTTAAAGGTGAAAGTTCTGATTCTGGGGTATCGTCTTTCCAAGGCTTTGCAATGGCTCTTGGTGGTAGAGTTGGTACTGGTAACATCGCCGGTGTTGCAACTGCCATCGCAATGGGTGGTCCTGGTGCCGTATTCTGGATGTGGGCAATCGCATTCTTAGGCGCTGGCTCAGCTTACATTGAAGCCGCACTAGCACAAGTTTACAAAGAAAGAATCGATGGCGAGTACCGTGGTGGTCCTTCTTACTACATCGAAAAAGGTCTCGGCATCAAATGGTTCGCTGTTCTGTTCTCGATTTCTGCAGTTGTTGCCTGTGGTATCTTCTTACCAGGTGTTCAATCGAACTCGATCTCAAGTGCCGTTCAACAAGCATTCGGCATTAGCCCTATGGTTTCTGGTGCTATCGTTGTAGCTTTACTTGGATTCGTTGTATTTGGCGGTACAAGAAGAATCGGTGCTACTGCACAGTTAATCGTACCATTCATGGCAGGTATCTACATCGTTATCGCACTTATTATCATCATCCTTAACATTGGTGAGGTTCCTAGAGTATTTGCTCTTATCTTCTCATCTGCATTCGGTGTTCAACCGGTATTCGGTGCCATCCTTGGTACTGCAATTCAATGGGGTGTTAAGAGAGGTATCTACTCAAACGAAGCTGGTCAAGGTACTGGTCCTATGGCTGCGGCTGCTGCCGAAGTATCTCACCCTGCTAAACAAGGTCTTGTACAAGCATTCTCAGTATACGTTGATACATTGTTCGTATGTTCTGCGACTGCATTCATGATCCTGATCACAGGTATGTACAACGTTGTAAATCCAGCGGGTGGTTTCTTAGCAGAAAATATTCCTGGCGTTCCATACGGTCCTGCATTTACTCAGTTGGCAGTTGATACATTGATTCCTGGCTTTGGTCAAGGTTTCGTAGCGATTGCGTTATTCTTCTTTGCATTCACTACATTGATGGCATACTACTACTACTCTGAAACAAACGTAGCTTACCTGACAAGACACATTGGTAACCACCGTATGTGGATCACAGTAGCTCGTATCGGCTTATTGGCAATGACTTACTTCGGTTCTGTAAGAACTGCTGACTTGGCTTGGGCGCTTGGTGACGTTGGTGTTGGTCTTATGGCATGGTTGAACATCGTTGCAATCATCATGTTGACTAAACCAGGTGTTGCTACACTTAAAGACTACGAAGCTCAAAAAGCTGCTGGTAAAGACCCAGTATTTGAACCAGAAAAATTAGGTATCAAGAATGCTGATCTTTGGAAAGAAATCGTTAAAGAAAAATATTCAAACTAAGTTTATAAGATAAACACAAAGCCCAACAACGTCAGAGTTGTTGGGCTTTTTATATTTCTAATAGGTTAGCTGTTCCAATAAATAAAGTTTGACCGCTATGGATAAACGCTCATAAAGTACGGTATCACTGCCTGCAATGTGCAGTAGCTTTCTGACTTTTGAAATTCGATAGCGTATCGTATTGCTATGCTGCATCATATGTGTCGCTGTCGCTTTAATCTGACCCTCGTTTTTAACGAAGTAGATGACCGTTTCAAGCAAATTGGACCCATTTTCTTCATCGTAGGTTTTCAGGGGCAGGACGTGTGCATTTCTATACCTCTGAAAATCCGGTGCGTCACGGTGCGTCAAAATCAGTTCATACAAGCCCCTTTGATTGGAAGTCACCGCGTAGCAATTTTCTATATCTGCAACACGCACATTCATGATACTTTCTTCAAAAGCGTGTTTCAGCCAGTCCGCACCTTCGTACAGGCCACTTTCTCCATAATAATAACCCATTTCTGACGTCAAGCCACCATCTATAAGAAGCTGCAATCGCTCATCCTCATGAATCCCTTTTACTATCACCAGCAAACCCTCGTGATAATTCCCACAAAAAACGACCGATAGACGCCTCATCATACTGTGCCCTTTTAAAAATAGGCTAGACGATTCAAAATCAGCATTACGATTTCGAATATACAGCACACGGTAAGGGCTATGATCCTCTTCAAAACAGCGTCTGTAAACCTTTGTAAGTGCTTCTGCATCTGCTGATTCTAAAACTCTGGCAATGATTTCTGCCGTGCTGAGTTCCACCTCAATCGCATCTATGAATGCTTTGAATTCCGTAATAACATCCTCGAAATAAACGCTGTTGTCAAAGATGAAGATTGGAAAACCCTCTTCATTTGCCAAAGTCAGCACCGCTTCAGGCAGATTCTTAAAGTAGATGTCCTTGACACCTAAGCCACTGGCACCACTTTCAATCAGATAAGCCACTGAATCATAAATCAAGGATGGCTTGTCCTTCGCCGCCAGCAGTGTCGATAGAGCAAACTCCCCTTCGACAAATTGACCCTTAATCGGATTGATCATCTCATGATCCAATAACCCAATACGCGTCACGACTTTTTCCAACCCTGCACTGCCCGCTACCAATTTGAAATTTTTAAAAATATCCAGCATTAACGTTTCTCTTAAAGTAACGCGCATACAATCACCTAATAATCAATTAATAATTGTTTGATAATTCTTTTGTCCAAATTACCTCCGCTAATGACAACCGCAATGTTATAACCGTCAAAATACTCTGGTTGCTCCATTAAGGCCGCCACGCCCACCGCACTGGACGGTTCCGCCACAATCTTTTCTTCTGATAAAAGAAGTGAAGTGGCCTGCATAATCGTCTCTTCCTTGACGACAATCACATCGTCAATGCAGTGAGGCGCCATTTCAAATGGGATTTTTCCAATGCCGCCTATAAGTGCTTCACATACCGAAGGTCCAGAAGGATACTCTGAATAGCAAATATTCTCATCAATCGAGCGCTTCATGGCCGGACATACCTCTGTCTGTATACCAATGATCTTCACTTTGGGATTGAGTGCCTTCATCGCCAAACCGATACCCGTAATCAATCCGCCACCGCCAATTGGTACCAGAACCATCTCTATCGAGGGATTTTCTTCAAAAATTTCTAGTCCAATGGTCCCATAGCCTGCAATCAACTCGATATCTGCATCTGCATCAATTAAATGGGCATCCGATTTCAAGCGGTTGGTCACCGCCATTTTATAGGTCTCATCGTAATTTTCTCCGTACTGCATGACCTTAGCACCATATAGTTTCATCTTTTTAATTTTTGTTTCCGAAGTCTTTACCGGAACAATCGCCTTGACCTTTTCGATCCCTAATTTACAGGCAGCATAACTTAGCGACGCGCCTAAATTACCCGTCGACGCCACAATGATGCCTTTCTCTCGCTCCGTTTTCGTCAAAAGTGACATTTTGTTAAATGCACCCCTCACCTTCACGTTTTTTAGCAGCTGTTGATTTTCCAACTTAAGAAATACCTGTCGGGTCGAACTGCTCAAAAACGGTGCATGATCCAGAGGCGTCTTATATATATATTGTTCAATTCTCTTTTTTGCCTTGAAAATTTCACTGACTGTAATCAATGCTCTCACCATCTTTCTTAATTGTGCTTATTATATCAGAATATCCGTCACTTATTTATGTAAAAACGCCAAAGATCCTTCTTTGGCGATGGGTAATGGACTATGTTATAATCGCTATTCTCATACGTTTAAACTACCGCTTTCTACACTTCTTAACAAAACCATCAAAAATGGTCCGCTGAATCACTTCTTTTTCCGACATCATTTCCGGATGCCACTGTACCGCCACAAGAAAATTCTTCGTCGGGTCTTCAATGCCCTCAATGACACCATCTAAGGACTTCGCCGAAATAACAAGGCCTTCTCCCAGTGCATCAACGCTCTGATGATGCTTTGAGTTAACTACCAATCTTCCTTTTTGCAGCATATTGTACAAATGAGTATTCACATAAATTTCGACATCGTGGCACCCGACATATCTTGGTATGTTGGAGCAGCTGTGTTCAATCGTCGTAAAGTCCATTTGGTTCAAATCCTGAAACAAGGTACCCCCATAAAAAACATTGATCAATTGCATACCACGACAAATCCCCAGTATAGGCTTATCCTGCTTAATGGCCTCTTCCAAAAGCAGCCATTCAAAACGGTCACGCTTTGGCGCACACCAGCCCAGACCACGTTTTATCGGCTGTCCATAATAACTTGGATAAATGTCCTCACCACCAGTTAAGAGCAGGCCATCTAGGCGCTGTACATAGTCACAAATGGCCTCGTGGTTCTCCGTAGACGGCAAGACCACTGGCAAACCGCCAGCTCGTTCAACGCTGTTTGCATAATCGACAGAAGTCATTAGATAATCCTGATCATAACTGCCTCGGATATGATTTCTCCCCATTTCCGCGGCTTCCACGTAGTAGCTTGTCAATCCAATCAAGGGTTTCATTGTACCTACCTCATCTCATTATATTTATATCATTTCACTCACTAAGGATGCTGAACAAAATTCTAAATGTGCGTCTATATCCAGTTCCAAGAAATCCATCGGCATCACCTTTGAAGGCTTTTTGTCAAAATAATGGAGTTCAGCTACCTCCAACATGCTATAGACAAATTGGGAACAAAACATGATGTTCTCCTTAAAGGTATATGACCATAGGAAACCCAAATAGTTATAGGAACTGCCCTGCTCGTCGATTAATCGCATCTTATCCAGAATACGCTTTTTCTGCTGAAAGGTCGCCTTGATTTTGTATACGACAAGGCAGGCATCTGCCTTCTGATGATAATCATTTACCAGCTCACAGTTCAGCCCCGGAAAACACCTTCCCGTACCGCCATTGTAGCTTACAAGGGTTTCAAGTTCACCATCAAAGGATAGCGAAGCGTGAGAATACTGCTTACATGTAAACTTCCGGATCAGTTCTCCTGCCGGACTGCCCGTTTGAGACAGAACCAGATAGATGTAGGGCTCCATAAGGGCTTTTTCCGCTTTGAGGAAATACTCTTTTGACAGTGAATTCTTGTTGACGTAGTAGAGTGCACTGTGTCTTGGGAAATCACAAATCAAGCGGGAAATATCCTTTATCTGCGTCACCGCGACCACCGATTTCTTAACTACCGATTTTTTGACATACTTAACCACTTTTTTTACACCCATCATACGCTTGTATTCCATGGCGTCGATCGGACAGGTCGCCCCATTTTTAGTCAGTATGCGCAGGCGTCTCGGTTCATTGACTATATGTAGCGGAAAGCCACTGCCCACTTCACCATCCACATCCGATGGCACCGATTGACTGCTTTCTACCATTAATTCGTTGGTCTGATAGTATTCGACATAATCGCTATTCACATGAACGCCATTCAAGACTTTGATCAGCAGATTCATGACTTCCAGCACTGGGCATTTATTAAAAATGATCACATCAAAGAGACCGTCGCTCACATCGGCGAAATTCCCCAGCTTCTTAAAACCACCCGCAGACTTCCCATTCATGATCAGCATAAAATAGATGCTGCGATTCAAAGTCACTTCACCAAGAGTCAGTTGGATATCGATGGGCTTTAGCTGTGGTAATTCTTCAATACCTTTTATATAATAGGCCAGCTTACCCAGCGTATTTTTAGTTATTGTATCCGTTTTCTGGCTCACATCGACGAGTGCACCTAAGCTGGCAACATTAATAAAATAACGGTCGTTCATACGGCCGATATCTACTGGGGTGCAAACGTGCCCCAATGCTATATCCAGTAACTCGTCCAATTCTTTTGGAAAATCAAAATAATGGGCGAAATCATTGGCTGTTCCCATTGGCAAAATACCAATCGGCAGTTCAATATTCCTCCTCAGCAAGGCGTTGATGACCGTATTTAAAGTACCATCACCCCCGGCAACCCATATGCGATCGATAGAGTCCAGCATTAGCGTATCAAAATACGCCTCTATGCCAACATAGTCGTCCAGCCTGTAAAGCAAGAGCTGAAACCCCTCTTTTTGAACCCGTTCTATGATTCTATCCAAAAACTGCGCAAAAACTCTATGCCCAGAATTAGGATTATAGACAAGTAATATGTTCATAAGTACCCTCCAATGTCATTATGACACTAAATTCTGGATTCTGCAATAAATGCCATCGCTAACATATTGGGGCCAACGTGACACGCAATCGTCGCCGATAAATTTGAGATCATAACTTGAGCGTCTGGTGCCTGCTCCAAAATCTTATCTTTGATCTGTTCCGCCTCTTCTAGGCAATTGCCATGGCCAATGATCACACGCATTTCCTGTAACTGACTCTCAGAAAACTTTTCCAAAAGAAACTTGATCGCCTTCTTCCTACCCCTAACATTGGCGTGTTTCACCAAACGCCCCTCATCATCTACCGTCAAAATCGGCTTAAGATTCAAAGCGCTGCCTACAGTCGCCAGTACGGGCGGAATACGACCACCCCGTTTTAAGTAATGTAAATCGTCTACGACAAACCAATGATGGAAACAGTACTTATTGGCATTCAGCCACTCCGTAATCCTTTCCGCCGACTGGCCACTTTCGATGGCCACCATGGCATTCACAATCATTAAGCCTTGTCCAATAGAGGCTGACATTCCATCCACGAGAAATATGTCCTCCGACATACCCTCTTCCTGTAGCATCTGTCGCGCCAAAACCGCATTATTATAAGTGCCGCTCAAACCCGATGATAAGCCAATGTATATTACTTGATCACCTTGTCCGCAAGCAGCCTTAAAAGCTTCATAAAATTCGTTCGGTGTAATTTGTGCCGTACTGGCATTCAAACCACCGGATAACTCGCTATAAAATAATTCAAGAGATTCATTTTCACCTAAGTCGTCTCTAAAACGTCGTTCTCCAACTGTGATGGGCATGCCGATAAAACTCACTACATCCGAATGTGCCTTTAGATACTCTAAAGGCAGATCACAACAGGAATCTGTCAATATTCTAATACTCATAATGCCTCCAACTATTTCTTGTATGGTGATTTTTTGTAAAATTCCTGCACAAACAGGTTTTGGTAATGCTTGCCCCACTGATTCATATTATTGACAATCACTTCCAGTGACTTGCCCATTTCCGTTAATCTATATTCGACGCGCGCAGGAACCTCCGGATAGACCTTGCGTTCAATAACGCCATCCTTTTCTAAATCACGCAGCGCATTGGTGAGCATCTTTTGTGTCACCTGCGGCATATTTTTCCTAATCTCATTAAAACGTTTCTTGCCCTCTAACAAGCTGGAAATAATTTGAACCTTCCACTTGCCGCCAATGATTTTCCAAACCAGCTCCAGCGGATCTCCCCAACTTTCATTGATATCTGTCACAACAGCACCCCCAGTATAAAAAGTATACTTACTGTATTTATTATACCCTGATAGCAATAATATGCAAGTGTTCATCCATGGTATAAAAAAAGACAATCCCAAAGGATTGTCCATTAGATGGTCTTGCCTATTCCAAACCCGCTGCTTTTCTAATTGCGGCTTGATGCTGCGGATCCACTTTAGAACTCTTATGCAGCTTGCTATTTTTGAAATGCAAACAAATCACACCTTCAAAATCATTGCCTTTGATTTTGTCATAGTTATAACCGTAACCATAACCCACAGAACGATTCGATACATACTCTTGATAAGGCAAATCATCTCTTCCTGCATGCGGCATACCGTTTAAAGAAGCTGCCACTGCTTGGCCCTTGAGGTATGCAATCACCGGTCTTCTGTCCCAGCTATAGTCGCCACCCCATAATTCTCTGATAATGCGCGCATCTTCTGCTGTCAATGCCTCGACATCCATATGCTTGGTGCCCGCAATTGCAACCACCTTGAAAAATCTGCCTGTTTCATAATCCTGTATTATGATTTCATCGTCTGGAAAGATCAGCTTGTCCTTAACTTCTGTCCACCAATCCAAATAGGCGCCAATTGGTGCGCTTCTCAGCGCATTACCCCTTGTTACAACCACCTCTTGAATCTTTTCAGCCAGTCCCGAAGTTGTCTCCTCCGATACCACATCAAATAAATGGGCTAAAGTGTTTTTCCCAATGACGCCATCCACCTGAAGGCCATTCGCTTTCTGATATGCTTTAACCGCTTCCTCTGTACCATTGCCAAAAATACCATCAATCTCACCAGCATAATAGCCCTCAGTAGCCAAAATTTTCTGGATACTCGTTACTTGCTCACTTTCCACGCCTAATGTTAGAATTTGGGTTGTGTCTGCCGCACCAAAAGTTGCCGCACTAAAACCCATGACCATCATCATTGCCAATAATATTGCTATTCTTTTCAAAAGCCCCTCCAGATATCTTTATTAGGTGACGTATAATATTTTTTTGTCAACCAGTGCGTCACCTATTATATCTTATTATGTTAACCATTTCAAGTCATAAGCTCTTCTGAAAAAACAGCAACTTTATTTCTACCGGTCTCCTTAGAGTGGTACATGGCTATATCCGTCTTATGATAAAAATCTCCGATCGTGTCTCCTGGACTTGGTTTCGTCGTATGGATCCCAATGCTCACCGTCACAACTTTGTGCGGATTTGGTTCATGAGGGATTCCCATATCCACGATGGATCTGCGGATGCCTTCTGCTAATCGGACATAATCCTCGATGGATTTATGGTAACCTAAAACAGCAAATTCTTCGCCGCCTACCCTTGCAAAAAAGTCCGTTTCATCGATCAAACTTTCTATAAGGCTGCAAATATCCATCAGCACCTGATCTCCCAGAACATGGCCATATTTGTCATTGTACATTTTAAAGAAATCCACATCGAGGAGCATCAAGGTCAATTGGGCATCCTCTTCAATGCTCTTTCGCCATGTCGCTTCGATTTCTTGATCAAAATAACCACGATTGGCCACCCCTGTCAAACCGTCTTTTTTCGATTTTTCCTCAAGTAAACCATTCACCCTGTCTATCTGTTCATAAGCCGCATGAAGCTCATAGACCTTGTCTCTCAGAATACTGTTGGCAGAAAAGACCGCCTTTTCCATGGTATAAAGGTTTTTAACAATCAGTAGCATCACGATGAAAAACAACAAATTGATAACCGTCGTTTCTTTTGAGAAAAATAAAGCTTCTTTTTGAATATGCTCTCTTTCAAGGGCAACGCCGACAACCCAGTCAACGGACTCTATCTTTTTGAGCACCGCCATGACTGGCACCCCTTCTACCTCGTAGACGGCCGTGTGAAAATCACCATGACTCAAACCATAAACCACCGCGGTCTCTTCAAGATTCGAAACATCCATAAAATTCCTGCCGATTCGCTCCGGATTTCTCGAGTGCACCATTGCATCGCGTTTTTCATTGAGAATAAAGGCATAGGCCTCGGGGTTGTTTAAACGCTTGTCCATAAGCGAAAGGATATCTGAAATCAGAATATCCACGCCCATGACACCGATAAGTTCATCTTCTACGTACA
>JAFGTX010000161.1 GCA_016938815.1 Clostridia bacterium
GCCTAAGTCATGACCTTACTTTAGAAAGAGAAGCGGATGCCATGGGGACCAAGGCTAACCGACTAGTATCAAAATATCCAACAAAAAAATTAGTATCAAAAAAAGCAAATAGCAATTTGATTCAATGCTATCTTGATGATGAACAGAGGGAGAACATTCATGGGCTGTTTTCGGGAGCCTATGGTACGGCGACTTTTAAACGGATGAGTTTTTCGAAAGAGGATAGACAATTAGCATGGATGGGGCAAGCGCATGCTGAAATGGACTTGTCAGGAGCCGCAGTAGATCCGGAAATTATTGAAGCAACAATTACTGAAATGGGATTGACTGCTCAAGGCATAAATTTAAGACATGTAATTCCATATTCTGATATTGCAGGTGTTCTTAGAGTTGCAACATCAGATAGCACCATAAGTGTGGCAGGACCGGACTATGCCAGAAGTATTAGACATCAAGTTACAAAATTGACAGAACTCATAGGGAGTGAAGAAAGTAAGCGCTTATGGGCAGAAGGGGTCGATTCAGTCGGATTACTAAAAAGTAAAAGCGGAAGGGATGTCATTCGTGGTATCTATAGAGATTTAGCCCATTCACAAGCGAACCTATTTCAGGGAAGTGGATCGCCCAATAAGGCCATAGGCAATCGGCCCGACGTTAGTGTCTATGCTACTGGCATACTGGGAAGAGGGCATGTTGAAAAGCTTCTTGAGTGGTGGTATGAGACTATGGAGATACTGGAGTTAAATCCTATATTTTCACAAGAGCGTGTGTATAATATTTCTTCTGGAACTGCCATACCAGTTGATTTACATAGCCATGCTTTATCAAGACCTTTAGGTCCTATATATGGATATTCTGACGAACTGGAAATGATACCTCGCAATTGAAAATAACATTGACCGATTGGTCGGTTAGTTATATAATCGAACCAGAGGTGATGACTTGTTAGATCAACGGTTAGAAAAAGGAAAACAGACAAAAGAGAGTATTATCAAAGCTTCTCTGGTGATTATAGGAGAAGAGGGCATTAAGAATTTAAGTGCCAATAAAATCGCTAAACTTGCACAAATAAGCAAAAGTACGGTGTTCCATCATTATGAATCGATTGACTTGATTCCTATGGCTTGTTTGAATTTTTTGATTGAAGACATGGTCTCTTCTATTGAAATCAAGGAAGGGGATTCGGTTAGGGATCTTTTGATACGCATAGGCACCTATACTTTTGATGTTCCACCTGAAGAAAAGAAATTATACCGTGCGCTCTTCAATCTTTTCAGTGAAGCCTTCTTTAACGAGGCGTATAAGGATGCTATCGAAGGCATGCGGGAACAATATGCGGCAGCTTTGAAACAAAGCATTTTAGAAGTCTCAAATACCAATTATGATATGTCACAGCTGGAACAACTATGTCGGGTAATGACCATGACCATTGATTGCTATGGTTATCATAGTTTGTCAAGTAAAGATGTGAGTCACTATCCTGCCTTATGGGCAATGAGTGTCGATATGTTCGTATCAAAGCTCAATAGCCTTGTAATTGAGTAAAGGAGAAGAGTATGAAATATACGGTTTTATATTTTAGTGGTACAGGCAACACTTGGTTTGTTGCAGATACCATTTCCAAAGAAATTGGCGATCAGTGCCATTGTTATTCTATAGAGAACAGTGAGTTGGATTTTCAGAAAATCATTCGCGAAACGGATCATCTGTTTTTAGGCTATCCTATTTACGGTTCAGAAGCGCCAGAACCCATGAAACGATTTATCAGTGCCTTGGAAAAACAGGACAATCCACTGCCAACCTCTGTATTCGTAACAGAGGCCTATGCCTCTGGAGATGGTGCCAATTACCTAAGAGACGTGCTGGAGAAGAAAAATTATATTTTGAAGAATAGTTTGGAAGTGAAGATGTCCAATAACTTCTATGTCCCTATATTTATTAAGGCCTTTCCCGTAGGCGATGCCGATAAAAAAGAAAAACGACATGAGAAAGCCAGAAATCGGGTGGAGACATGGGTGCGCCAAATATTGGATGGCGAAAAAGCCTTGAAGAAGATTTATGCGCACCAAAAGTGGTTGGGGAACACCCAAAGAAAACACATTGGTGATTATATCAAGAAAGTCAACGAGGCTCTATATGCCGATGACAGCTGTACAAAATGCGGTTTGTGTGTTCGATTATGCCCTATGGAGAACATTGTTCTAGAAGATAAGGTCATGTTCAAGGATCAATGTGCATCTTGTATGCGATGTTACCATGCCTGTCCTGTATCCGCCATTCAAATCACAGCAGCTTCTCAGGATTTGAAGCAATACCCAAGATACAAGGGACCGACAAAAGACTTCAAATTTGTATGGTTGAAAAAATAATATAGAAACATAGCAAAAGATTGGGAAAATTCCAATCTTTTTTTTATAAAAAACAGAAAAAGAGTAACAAATGTCTATGCTTGATTGTTGTATATAGTGAGGGGTGAAAAAATAGTATTGTATTTTTTTTATAAGACTCGGAAGGAGATGATTATCATTCGACATATTTCTGTTAACTCAATATTTATAGCGACAATGCTTATTATTCTAGGTATATCAATTCAAGTAAATCAAGCATCTATAGTGAGCGCTATACTTAACTTGAACAATCAAACTGTCTATATTAATGAAACATATGCAATGACATACTCTGTTGTTTCAATGGGTATAATTTTATTTTTTATCGGTTGTTGTATTCTATTAATTGAATACATATTTGTTAAATTATCATCGAAAGGAAGATCAGAATGTTTAAAAAAATAATATCCTTAGTTTTATCTTTATTTTTTATGTTTACATCAACACTTACGTTTGCAGATTCAACTAGGGTAGAAAGTGGAACAATTATTACTCCATATGCTACTCAAAATGAAATGTCGGTGAGAACTGTAAGTTATTTTTACGAATATGATGAAATCAGCTTTAAAGAAGGCGTACGCGGAAGCGCCGTACGAGTATCTGACACAGTGCGCACTGGTCCTAATGAAACCGCTACAATCACTTTAACCAAGGAAAAAGAAGCGTCTATTTCATGGGGAGTTTCAATTAGTGCAGAAGCAAAAAAATTCATTGGTGGGACAGTTGGATTTGATGTAAACAAAAGCATCAAAACACAAATGGGGTATTCTTTAACCTGTGGAGAAAACAGAATAACTTATCTTGAAGCAACACCTATATATAACGTTAGTAAAGGAACTCTAAGAATTTATCAGGGTCAACGACTGATTGCTACTAAAAAAATTACGCTTAAATCTCCAAGTCATTATGAATATAAATTACACTAATTAAATCATCAAATCCACGACAAACTTGCATTCAGTTTGAAATTCAGTTTTTTATACGCATATATTGAGCTATTATCAAGTCGCTGTAGTCCTGTGTATCATTCCATGCATCGGTAGAGTATTTTGGGATCTCCAGCATCCGACAAAGGAACAAGGAGCGGCCATGTACGGGATTGTCGTATTCTTTATGGCAGCAGTCTATGATATCGTTATGTACAGCGATCTACTGGGGGGATGTTGTCAATAGACCTATATCGGAGTATTCGATGTTGATTTTTGTCTTTTCTCAGTCGCTGTCGGTCTTTATCATGAACAATAGAAAATTAGATGAAGCCAAGACGGCAGAGAGAAAACTGGAAGCGGATCGCTTGGCGCTTATGGTGGGACAGGTCTTGGACGTGACGCGCATCGATGTTAGTCTGGACCTACAGCCTGTCTATGCATATATGGTACGGATCACGCAGGTATTGGTCAATTTGATTGCCAATGCCCTAAGGCATACTTATGAGGGCGTGATTACCATTTCTGCTAGCCAAAAGGAGGGCTACATGGAGGTATCTGTCCAAGATACGGGTCTAGGAATTAAGGAGCAAGAGCTAGAGAATCTGTTCATCTGTTTTAAAACTGGCGCACGAAAGATTATCTGTAAGAACTGAAGCGTCAAGAGATTGAGGCGATTAACGAATAAATGCATAAGTTATATTTAAACTAAGGGCCGAGAGGTCCTTTTTTCTTAGCAGGTTTTTATGCGTCTATTTTTAGATGATTTCAGGCAAAGGATATGGAAATACTAGGATTTGGAAGGCGCGAAACAAGAACAGGCAAGCGATATAGATATAAGTAAATTTGTAATATTATGTAATGAAGATTACAATAAAAATGAACATAGAAGGTACCTAGGGTCGTATCGTGAACCTAAAGCGGCATAAGGATACAATAGACATTCTGGGTGCACTAAAAAATGCGGTGAAAAATGAGAGGGGACAATATGAGTATGACTTATAAGTGTGAACATTGTGGTTATGAAACAAGTGACGAGATCAGGTTTTGTCGAGAGTGTGGTGCGTCAAGGATGAAAATGATGACAGAAAGGGGCAATGATAGTCGGGGCAACAACTCAACGGTTAAGGTCATCCATAATCATGTATCCAACAACGCCCCTAGGTCAGAGTCCTATTTCGATGGTGGCCTTTTCCAACTCATTGGATGGACGATTCTAGGTGCGATCGTGACATTTTTCACCTTTGGTCTGTGTTATCCGTGGGCGCTGTGCATGGTGTATGGATGGAAAATCAACCATACGGTGATAAATGGCAGGAGACTGGTATTTAAAGGATCGGCAGTTAGCTTGTTTGGTAACTGGATTATATGGTTGGTGCTTTCGGTCATTACATTGGGTATCTATGGTTTCTGGGTCGGTATTGCATTGGAAAAATGGAAAGTGAAAAACACAGAATTTGCATCTTAATTTAGAATGGTTACAGATTACGAACCATGTTCTAGGTGATGTTCTAACTTTTATTATTGATCGACCACTTCTCTTTATTTTGATGCATGAGTGAGGGGATGCATATGCTAACAGAAGAAAGAATGCAATTCGTGGGTCTGGCTCTGCTTTTCATTGGCTTCTTTGCAGCGGTGATGAGCCAGCAACGTTATACATATGACGATAAAGAATCAGAAGAAAGCAAGAAAAAACGCAGGATGATTTTCAAGCGGGGCATGATACTTGCCTTACTTGGCATGGTTATCACCTGTATGAATTTAGTGGATTAAAAGGTTGGATTCAGGAGGCTATGTGAAAAAATCAATCAAAATACTATGGCTAGCTTGTATTTGTCTAATACTTGCAAGCTGTGCCAAAGAGGAAGAAAGTTCTATTGCAGATATGATGGTTCTATATGACTTAGAAGATAAAGCATCTTTTACAATCAAGCAATACAGTGATTCTAGCTATCTTGTAGCTTGTTTTGAGGAAGATGGCGTGTCGATGAATCCCTATTACTATCTCTACAATGCACAAACCCACCAATCCGTTGGCATTGAACAACACATAGAGTTGATCGACCGGGTGGATGTCATCGATGGGAGAATCAGACTGCACACAGAAGGAAAAAATATCCTAAATGGTTTTAGAGACTTTCCTTGTGATTTCAGTGTAGATGAAAGTACCGGTCTGACGGGGCACTTATCGATATTTGAACCGCTTTCTAATAGGCAAATATATACACTGGGCAATTATCTCAATCAGACAAGATTAGAAGGTATTCAAGAGACAGATCATACTATCCGATTTGGATTCGGGGCGACAGAAGAAACCATCCTAGCTGGCGGTATGTTCTGCCCTAACATCACGGTTCAAGGCGTGGATGAGGACACGATTTCCGTGACCATTGAGAACTTGGTCTATGATAAAGATAACCTTCAAAATGGTTTAACCAACGACTTGATTTCAAATATTTCAGTTGACAATGTCACATGGACGGACGACTTGACGAAGACACACTTCTTGATAGACCTTGTAGATGTGAGTCGCTATACCTGCGATTTTGTAGAGGACGAAGATGGCTTTTATGAGTTGGAGTTGATTTTTGAGTAGTGTGTGGTTAATTTATTGAGTGAGGAGATGAACCGGGTACGATCGTTAACCCCGAAAATGCTATGCGTAATTTCCTATAAGGAGAGATTATATGATTAATATATACAGCAGAATTGATAAGGCGTTGAAGATCATATGGAGTAATGAAATTATAGAGGATTATAATAATGATTACCTATTGAAAGAAGATACAATGAAAAACGCAGTATATTATCATTTGAGGAATCAGTTGGGTGATGGATATTTCAATCGTCATAGATTAAGAATTTTCACAGAATATGAACTAGAAAAGAATAAAGAAGGAAAGCGACAACGTGGTGATATTGTCATCGTAAAATTGAAACCCAAATCTGAAGTTGAAGATGGTTATAATTTATCGGATAGAGTTGAAGAAGTAGTTGCCATTATTGAACTTAAGTTTAAAATAGGCGGTGAAGATGTCATAAAAGATGATGTGTTCAAAATGCGTGATTATATACGTTCTGGAAAATATGAAAATTGTCAGTATTATTTAGGCATAATATACGAACGAGAATATAGCAAAGAAATAGGGTCATGGTTAACTAAAAATCAGTCAAAGAACTGGGCTCAAAACAGATTAACAGAATTAACAGCCCATTATGATGAAGAAGATGGTCAATTTATATCAAACATCATAAGTTATACCAACATGAATATTGAGTTAAATACACTTACAGAAAATTGCCCCTAACACGCCAGTTTCATAAGAATATGATATCATGGATATAACAACTATCCACAAACCACAGTCAGGAGTGATACCTTTGGATAAGATCAAAGTAATATTTCTAATTCTATTATCCCTAAGTTTCTTAATCTTTGCAGTATTGCTAAACGTGGGCATAATCGATCATAATCAGTATGATAGTTTGTTTATGAATCCACTGAATTATCTATTGATGGCGATTGCGGTGATTGGATTTTTGAAAAGAAAAAGAGGCAATTTATAGGCAAGGCGTAGAGGAAAAGGAGGCACCAAATGATCTACAGATACTACCAAGTTATTAAGACGCTTCAAAAAATGAATATTGACTACAAGGTCGTCGAGCATCCACCTGCATTTACTACAGAAGAAGCGGATGGCTATATCAAGGGACATGAAGGTGTTAGGACGAAGACTTTGTTACTTTGTGATAAGCGGAGAACACGGTATTATATGTTGGTTATGGAAGGCTCGAAGCGTTTGGATATGAAGTATTTTGGCACGATCATCAAGGAAAAAGGAATCACGTTTGCCAGTGAAGAGGCGATGATGGATAAGATTATGTTGAAGCCGGGTTCGGTATCCTTATTTGGCTTATTGAACAATGAAGAACGGGATATTAAGGTTTGTTTGGATGATGCCATGTTAAATGAGGAATATGTGACTTTTCATGGCAATGACAATACCAAAACCCTCTTTATTGCGACGCAGGATATGTACAAGTTCCTTGAAGGGCTGAATTATGACTACACAGTGGTCAAATTGTAAATTTTACATAAGATAAAGCATTTGTGATCAATCGTGTTTGCAAAAAGAGTTGCCAATGGCAACTCTTTTATAATTTTTGCAACTATTCCAACGCACTATTCAGAATCGTATAATGGGCATGGTCTTCCCAGATGCCATTGATTTTCAGGTATCTTTTGCTGAGACCTTCGTATTCGAAGCCTGCTTTTGTGACCACCTTGATGGAGCGTTGATTTTTAGGCATGATGTTGGCTTCTATGCGGTGTAGTTTGAATTCTTTGAAAGCGATGTCGATTATTTTCTTGAGGGCTTCTGTCATGTAACCCTTATTGATTTCGTCCTGATCCAGTTTATAACCGATGAAGCATGACTGGAAGGGCCCTCTGACGATGTTTGAGAGGGCGATACTGCCGATGATACGCTCTTCGCCTTTGAGGGAGATATGCAGTCTGAGCCCAGATCCTTCTAAATTGCTTGCTATTTCGTTTTCAATCAGGTCTAGTATATTGACGTCACTATAGTAATCATCTTCTCTTTCAGGTTCCCATTCCGATAGGAAGGCCTGATTGCGTATTAGGTAATCCTTAAATAACTCTAAATCTGAAATATTGATGGTTCTGAGTGTTAATCGTTCTGTTTCATAGCGCATCTTGTCTTCCTCCTTGAGTGTCATTATTCTGTTTGTTTCTTGCCCCATTCACATAGTGCCTGAAGAATAGGGCGCAGGGAGTTGCCGCGTTCTGTTGGGACATATTCCACTTTGGGTGGAACGGTAGGGTATTCTATTCTCTGAATCATATGGTCGGCTTCCAGTTTCTTTAGCTCTTGCGAAAGCACCTTGTGGCTGATGTGAGGGATGGATCGTTTTAATGCGCCATACCGGATATCAGACGTGGTGAGAATGTGCCAAAGGATGATGGCGCGCCATTTGCTGCCGATGATGGTCATGGTGTAACCGAGTGAACAATCAAATTCGCTTTGTGTGGTCATAGGCATCCTCTCTTACTGAATGGTAAGTACTGAACCGAAAAGTGCGTACTGGTACATGAACGCACGACATCATATAATAATCTATATTATATAGGCTTAATCAGATGGAATCAAATCATGAGGATTTGTTTAAGGAGGATACAAAGGATGAAAAGAAAATACAAACTATATCAGGTCGATGCATTTACAAAAGAAAAATTCACGGGCAATCCGGCTGGGGTGGTGATTCACGCAGATGGTTTGACGGAGGTGGATATGCAGCAAATCGCAAGGGAACTGAACAATTCAGAAACGGCATTTCTCTTTGATTCGGATGACCCGACATACGATGTTCATACTCGCTATTTCACACCGACAAGTGAAGTGCCTATTTGTGGACACGCGACCATCGCTTCTCAATTTATCTGGGCCAAGGAAACTCAAAGTAAATCCCCTATCGTCTATAACAAGACGGGCGCGGGTATTCTTCCAGTTGAAATCGAAGGAGATGGTGGGGAGACCAGAGTGGTGATGACTCAAGGGGCAATCGAGTTCGGAGCGGTACTGGCGGGTGAGATCAAGACAAGGCTCCTATCGGCGCTTCATATCACAGAGCAGGATTTGATAGATTGTCCTATTCAAATCGTATCTACTGGTCATTCCAAGGTGATGGTAGGCATCAAGTCCAAGGTGGTTCTAAATGCTTTAGCGCCGGATATGACGGTTCTGACAGATATCAGCCAAGTCATCGGATGCAATGGATTTTACGTCTTTGTCCTTGGAAATTCAGAAGATGATATTTTGGTCTGTGGCAGAATGTTTGCACCGGCAATAGGAATCACGGAAGATCCGGTTACAGGTAATGCCAATGGTCCATTAGGGGCCTATCTGATCCACTATGGACTTGTGACGCATGAAGGCGACCATTTTAGTTTCAAGGCCTTGCAGGGTGAAGCGATAAAACGTCCAGGTGTTGTTCGTGTTCAAGTTGAACTGAAAGATGGCCAGTCGGAATTGGTAAAAGTCAGTGGCGAAGCGGTTGTGGTATTTGAAAGTTTTATCGAGCTTTAAGTACGATGTTTCCTCCTTTGTCTAAAGAGGACAAAATATATATTTTTTCTGAAAATGATAAACATCTTAATGCTTGTAATTAGAGGTTTTGATATATAAAATATTTTTTGCGTTTTTTTTAACAAAACAGATAAATTTTTATGAAATCATGGTAAATTTTATGCTATAATTTTAAACGTATCACAATCATAATGTTGGAAAAAATACAAATTAAGGGGGACAATTATGAGATTTGGGAAAAAGCTGATGAGCTTGTTGCTGGCGCTTTCGTTAGTAATAGGCCAAGCGGCATTTGCGCAAGCGGCGTATCAGGATATTGATGGTCATTGGGCAAAATCAGAAATTGAATCGTGGTCATCAAAAGGCATTTTGGAGGGTTCTAATGGTGTATTTAGACCATCCGATGATATTACACGTGCAGAGATGATGGTCATCATCAACCGTATTATGAAGTTCGAAGAAAAGGCAAGTAATGCGTATGCCGATTTAGGTCAAACGTGGTATACGGATGCAGTGCTGAAAAATATTGAGGCTGGCATCATCCAAGGTTATGAAGGAAAAGTACGTCCAGAGGACAAAATCAGTCGTGAAGAAGCGATTGTCATGCTTGGTCGTGCACTGGATATACAAGAGATGTATGGTGCTACTAGCTTTGCAGATAATGGTGATATCGCAAGTTGGTCACTAGGCTATGTAAAGGCTTTTGTAGAAAAAGGTTACGTCAAAGGCAGACCGGGCAATATGATTGCCCCTAAGGCGACGATTTCAAGAGGCGAAGTAGTCAAATTGATGGATAATGTCGTTTCTGGACTTTATGCTGAAAAAGGTACTTATTCTGATGATGTAGTGGGCAATGTGGTCATCAATACGCCAAATGTCACACTTTCGGATATGAAGATTGAAGGTAACTTGATCATCGCAGAAGGCGTTGGTGATGGTGAGGTATACTTAGATCAAGTTGCTATTACAGGTGACGTTATTGTCAAAGGTGGAGGGGAAAACTCAATCTACTTTAACAGCGTTACCGTTGGCGGTGGCTTAGTCGTTAAGAAGAGCGATGGAAAAATCAGAATTGTAGCAAGCGGTAGCACATCGGTTAAGGCTACGACGTTAAAATCAGGTGCTATTCTTGTAGAAAAGGAATTAATCGGTGGCGGTTTTGAAACGGTTGTTGTACCGGCAGAAGTCGTGGGTGATTCTAAAGTGGTACTTACCGGTAACTTTACAGAGTTTAACGCTTTTTCGAAGGATCTGGTTGTTGAATTAAGTAACAAGACAGTAGTTGACAAAGTGGTTGTAGCGAGTGGTGCGGAAGGCTTTAACATCAGTGGTGCAGGAAAAGCAGGTACCATGAAGGTAGAAGCCAGCAACGTGTCTACAAGTATTAAGACCGATAGAATCGAAGTGGCAAAAGACGCTCAACAAGTGCTTAATAATGGCAAGGAATTGGCAGCTGGAAGTACAACTTCAACAGCGTCAAATACAAGTAATTCAAGTGGTTCGACTAGTAGTTCGTCAAGTGGAAAATCATCTGGTAGCAGCTCAAGTGGTGGTTCTTCAAGCGGTGGTACGACCACTGTTTTAGCGAGCAGTATTGCATTTAACTATGCCGGTGATAAATTGACACTAAGCCCAGAAGCGACGTATCAGTTATCGGCAACTGTGTCGCCAACAAATGCGACAAATAAAGCATTATTCTGGGGCTTGTTAACAACTTCAGGTGCGGGTACTACTTTTATTCCAAATGGATCTACAACGCCAGTGACAGTTACTACTGGTGCGGGTACGGTATCAGGACCAATCATAAGTGTGGATCAAACGGGTAAGGTCATTGCGACTAATACGACAGGGGCGGCTACCGTTGTGGCTATTGCAAAAGATGGTTCCAATACGGTCGCTATGCTTTCTGTAGAAGTTAGCGAGACACAAGATCCAACGCCACCGACACCACCAACGGGTACTGTGACAGTGACTTTCGACGCAGGCACTTATGGTTCACAAGTACCTGCAAAGGTTCTCAATGCTGGTGATAAGATTACGTCCAGCACGTATACAGAGCGTTATGGCTATACTTTTGAGGGATGGCTACTGAACGGCAACCTATTTGATGTTGATGAAACGCCAATAACTGAGTCGATCGAACTTGTAGCGGACTGGGCATTGGATACAGAACACTTTGGTACGAATCCTTTATTGCACAGGGATGATCGTTTTGCTACAGGCTATCCAAAGATGGTTGTAGAAAATGAGAAATGGGTGCTAAAAGTCAAATTGGCAGATGCAAGCGATAGAAATCCTGCGGATGTGTACATGGTCTTTGATCGATACATGGACGAGACCAGTGTGGAAAATGTAATGCACGGTCATCTTGGCATTGATGATGCTTCTATTGAATTGGCGGACTATTCATTAGCGGTTCAAATTACAGATACAGAAGAATATGTTTTCAATACGGATGAAGCGGTAAGTAAGCATGCTCGTAATTTTGGCAGTGCTTTTGTCATCGATCAAGGGAATGTTCTTGACAACTTGGCCACGGTTGTAATCTCCCCGGCAATTATAACAGAAGAGTTGGATACAACAGCGCCAAAATCTTATAATGCTTACTTATCTATTGATAAGACGATTATAGCGATGGATTTCAATGAGGAAATCGATGCAACAAAAACACTAGATCCAACTGACTTTACATTTGTAAATGGCACAGCGGGTATGGCAGTGACAAAAGCCTATAGATATCAATATGATGAAACATACGTCATACTTGAGGTCAGTGGCTTTAGTGATTACCAAGAGAATTCAGGATTAGTTTTCCAATACAGTGGTGATGATTTAATGGATCTCTCTGGTAATGTAGCGAATAATGACAGTTTTGAATTCCTTGATTTAAACTATTTTGTTGTACCTACTGTAGAACGTGTTGTTCTATCTACCAATGGTTACAATGTAATGACACGAATTATCGGTACGACGCTTGAATTTGCAGGATGTACTTATTATGATGGCACTACAGAGTTAGATAGTAATGCTAATATGGGTACGCGATGGAATGAAGAGTTGAAGGAATATGATAGGTTGGATCAGGTTTTCCCAACGGCTAATATAGCGAACCTACATGTTCGTGTTGACTTCGATCAAACTTTGACAACGTTATTGGGTGGTACTGATATTATTGCGGATACCACTGCATCGCTTCATAAGGTTGCTGAACAAGTTTCTATGGTAAGTGCAACTTATGATACGTCAAGTAGCCTTTTATCGATTGCGTTGAATGGCAATTACAATGACTATAAAACTTTTGGTTGTTCGTTCCTATTGACCATTAATGGGTTAGATTATGTGCTAAACGGCACATCAAATTATTTCACTCATGATGGTAATGTAGATGGGGAATATACAAATCTGGACTTTGATTTATCAGATATGTTGTTTAACATTGAAGCGGGCGACAATGTTACGATTCAATACCAAGAGCAACACACGGTTTCGGATGAGTATACTGACTATTTGTATGATGAAGCAAGTGTGTCGGCTGGTTCTATGTCAGCGGTGCCTGTGTTTATCCAATAAATTGTGTAGTCTGTGAAATAAATGTTTTTTTAGTGCTAAAAGCCACTGGAACTTAGGTTTCAGTGGCTTTTTATTTTTTGAATTTGTGTCTTATTTTTCGATAAGGATTCTATTTTTACCTTTGTTCACCGTCTGTTTCTCCAGTGTGATAAGCCCGTTTGCATCGGCAGTCACGTAGCCTGAGGTGATGATGGTGCCAGTGGTTATATCCACGTTTTTATAAGTAACGGTTTCACCCGCTTTTACTTGGAAGTGTTGAAGACGTCTTGGTGTAATGGAGACAGTACATTGAGTTTCTGGTGCTTTTTCAACTAGGGCGACGGTCATTTCGAAACGCTCTGCTGTATCGGTAATGTTTTCTGTATCCCAATATAAGTAGGCGTTGATTTGGCCTTCAGCATCGCCGTCTTCTGGATTGCCGTTGCCGATAATATCATCCAGACTGCAGTCTGTAAATGCAGGTATTGCAGCGTCTAGACGAATATCCAGTGGCATAGTGCGTCCAGTCATGGTGTAAGGCATGATGGAACGCTGACTGTGGCCGTTTTGTCCCCAAACGAAGAGATGGGGTTGTTTGGTTTCCTGTAGTGCATCCACAAACATGACGGCTTGTTCCCAACCGATGGCGCTATCATTCTTTCCATTACAGAAAGTGAGGAAGCCGATATCGTCCTGTGGATGGTTCTTTAGGTACCAGACGTCGTTGTAGTAGTCCCAAACTGGTGTGCCGTCTTCGAAGCGCACACCGTCTTCCGGTTTGCCGTAGACCAGTTGGTAGGAACTTTTGAAATTCGGTGACATTTCCGGGATATGGACGCCGACCCAAGAACGTGCCCATGCAAAGTATTCTGGGTAGCGGATTGCCATCATTAGTGAGCCAGAGCCGCCCATAGAGGTACCAGCGACAAAGGAACGCGTCATATCGATGCTGTAATCTTCCGACTGGTTCATCCACTCTAGGAAGGAAACCATGCGATCGGAAGTGTAAGGATGGACAACGGTATTGGCCCATTCTTCTGGTGTTTTTGGTTTGTTGGCGTCATAGTACTGGTCGTAATAACCTGTCCACCAATCGTAAGGAGATTGGTTGGCTGCAAGTAAGATTGCGCCTTGTTCACCGTTGTTCCACCAGCCGTATCCAGTGAAAAGGGTTCCGCCCCAGCAGTGCAGATGAATGCCGACGGGTGCTTTTTCTGGAGTGTTGGGTGGTACGGCAACCAGATAGTTCATAGGTCTGCCGACGATACTGCTGTCATCGCTGTTTTCCCATCGAACATAGAAGTTGAGGGTAGCATCTTTGACATAGTTGAATGTGTCGATTTCTGTGAATTGTAGAATCGGTGTATTGCTGGCAACGCTTTCTGAAATCGGTGTTGTCGTTGTATTGTCACTGGTGCACTGGTTCATGGTGACACCGTCCACGGTGACGGTTACGGCATAGTAGTAATCGCCGTTCGAGTCGCTTTGTGAAACATAAAGGCCTTGGTTCGGTGCCAAAGGTGCCGCCCCTGGTGCGATGACAAATCGATGGAGCGGCTTGTCATAATACTTTTGCGCTTGGTAGGTTTGCATCGTCGGCGTCAGGTTGTATAGGCCAAGGTTGTAGACGGAACCGGGATGAACGTCGGCAATCGGCGTCAAAGCGGTTACTTCTGTAATAGGTTGAGTGTCTTTATAGACATGATAAACAATTTCTTTTGGGTTGCTGTGGTAGTTATCATAAAAGTCCACCACTTTGGCATCTGACAAGTTTAAAAGAGGATGTGCTTCTGTCCAAGTGATGAAACTCTGGCCATCTCTGTGAGAAACGGTAAGGGATGTAGGCAGATAAGTTTCCGTGTTGACTGCTGTTGCCTCGATGACAGCGCGATTGCTGACGATACCATTTACTTCTGCGTAGAAGACATAAGTGCCGGCTTCATAGGTGCTAAAGCTTTGACCGAGTAAGATGCTATCGGTGTTGTGGTGGTTATAATGGATGGTATCTGGTGTGAGTGTAGTCGATGTACCATCGTCATATTTTGCGGTTACAGTGAATGTGGCACTAGTGCTGCCGTCCGCTGCAATTTGAAGGTAATTGCTTGTCAGCGCGATGCTTTTGATGGCTTTGTTGTTCAGTGCAGTAACTTCATCAGCACCAATATCATAGGTATTTACAAGACGCGGGTCGCCATCGATATCTCTTGTGATTGAAGGGAGCGTGGCCCCTTTGTCGATGATTTGGGTGATGTGCTGGCTGAGATGTAGATCGCCGGACGATGGATTGACAAACCAGCTGCTATCTGCAGCAGTCACATTGTTCATGAGATTGGCTGTTCCACCATTTCTACTGGTAATGGACTTGTTGGTCAAGGTGTTGATGATTGCAGTGCCAACCGTATTGAAGCGGTACTCGATGCTGTTGCCGTAAGAGGAATCGACAAAAATGGTATTGTTGTAGACTTTGGCGTTTTCTGCGTTACAGAGATAGATACCGACATCTCGGGTGACGTGAACGAAATTATTGGCAACGGAGCCGCCTAAGTGTTTTGTGCTGTCAAAGCCAAGCATGATGCCACGATCGCAGTTGATAATGGTATTACCTGTGATATTTGTACCTTCTGAGTTACTCCAGAAGTGAATGGCGCCTTCTGTTAGACTGCCGGAAGCTCTCCGTATATTCTTGAAGAGGTTGTTTTCTACGGTCCAGTTGCGTCCACGATGGACGTCGATACCACCAGTATAGTATTGAAGCGCTTCGCCGCTAGTGAATTCGAAAAGACAGTTTCTGACGATGCCGTTGTCGCTGTAAGGACTGTTTGGATCTTGTGTTTTGGCGGAGCCCTTGATCATTTGTTCCTTGATGTCATAGAAGCGGACGTTGTCTATTGTAGCGTTGTCTGCATCTAGTTCCCCGTGGACTTGTACACCATGATTGTTCACGGCGCCGATTGTTATGTCTTGAACGGTGAAGTTGTCCCCAGCTACAGAAAAGAGATTGCCGATTTTGTAATTCCCTGTCAGGATAACATCGTCTCTATTGCCACTCTGGCTTTTGTAGGTCAGGTTATCTCCTGTAAGCCACAGAGTGCGTGGTACTTCATAGACACCTTTTTCAAGGATGACAGTCATGTCACCAACTTTGGTGCTTTGAATGGTTTCTACCAACTGTTCCGAGTTAGAGACATAGATGGTATGGTCGTTGCTCACATCTGCAAATGAAAACGAAAGCAGGCATAAACAGATAGCCCCTATGGTGGTCCAATATTTTTTCATAAGTAATCCCCCTAAGTTGTGTTGTCCTTATTTTACCAAGGAAGAAGGGCTTTGATTCACTTGTAATGAAATGGTAATCAACTCTTAGTAGTGGTGCAACAAATCTTAATATAAAAACAATATTTGAGCCTATTTGCGATTGTGGTAAACTGAAACTGAATGAATTCTAGGAGGGCTAATAATGAGTATAAAAGAAGTCGTAATTATTCAATGTGAGTTATCACACAACCGTTGTAGTGGATTTGCATGTACCAAGTCGTTTTATGATAAGACGGGAAGCTTTTCGACATATGGTCCCGAGGTACGTTATATCTCCTTTAC
>JAFGTX010000162.1 GCA_016938815.1 Clostridia bacterium
CCTGCAAGGAGAGCATCCGGTTTTTCCTTAGCGATGACCTTCTCTAAAAAAGCAAGGGTTAAAGGTTCCGAGTAGATGATGTCAGCCACTTCCTTATCTGTCATGATAGTTGCCGGATTGGAGTTCACCAGTACCACACTATAGCCTTCGTCTTTTAAAATCTTACATGCCTGTGTGCCGGAGTAATCAAATTCTGCACCTTGGCCTATGGTGATCGGGCCTGAGCCTATGATCAATATCTTTTTGTATGCTTTCATCCTTATTCTCCTTTACACTGATTGATTAATGTGACAAATTCATCGAAAATATAGCCGGAATCCAGTGGTCCTGGTGATGCTTCTGGATGGTACTGTACGCTGATGATCGGCATGGTCTTGTGCTTAATGCCTTCTATGGAGTCGTCGTTCACGTTGTAGTGTGTTACTTCGATTTCATCTAAATTCAAACTGTCCTCTACAACGACATAACCATGATTCTGTGCTGTGATGAATACCTTATCCTTAGCAATATCCTTTACCGGGTGATTGCCACCTCTGTGACCATATTTCAATTTTTCGGTTTTGCCACCTAAGGCTAATGAAAGCAACTGGTGTCCGAGGCAAATGCCGAAAATCGGAACTTTGTTGTAGAATTTCTTCAGTTCTTCAATGACGCTTGTAAGTTCATCCGGATCTCCCGGTCCATTGGATAGAAAGAGGCCATCCGGTTCAAAGGCCATCACTTCTTCATAAGTAGCAAAAGCCGGGAACACTTTCACTTCAAGGCCTCTGTCCACTAGGGATTTTAGAATGTTTTTCTTGATGCCGAAATCCATGACAGCAACCTTGTATTTGATTTGATGGGTTCCCAATTCGTAAGGAACCTTTGTTGTGACTGAAGCCACGTGGTTGCTGATCGTATGATCCTTCAGCGTCGCCACAATCCATTCATAATCTTCTAGGGTTTGTACAATCACGGCATTCATCGTACCAATGGATCTGATTTTCTTGGTTAAGGCTCTGGTGTCTATGTCCTTGATGCCCATGACCTGATGCTCTATGAGGTAGTCATTAAAAGTTTTGTTGCTTCTCCAGTGGGCCATGTGCTCGTTGCATTCTCTGACAACAAGGCCTTTGACAAAGGACTGTTCGTGTTGACAATCTATATCGTTGGCGCCGTAGTTGCCGATGAGTGGATAGGTCAAAATGACGATCTGTCCATAATATGAAGGGTCGGTTATGATTTCCTGATAACCCGTCATGGATGTATTGAATACGATTTCACCAATTTCTGATTTTGTATAACCAAAAAGCGTGCCTTCAAAATAGCTGCCGTCCGCTAAAATTAAATAACCTGTCATTGATTTTCTCCTCCTAGTTTAATTTATTATTTATACAACATTGAGTATATTTATGCATTGATAAATAAAAAAAATGACCCCTATGGGATCATCTAGTTTCTATTTAAAACACTAATCCGAGGCTTGGGACGAATCTCTCCGCGGTACCACCCAAATTAGCATTTACGCTCACTTTCATTCAGTACGGACAATTGTCGATACCTAGTCTTTATAACGGTAGACCTCCGGCTTACCTTACTTTTATTTCTTGTAAGCTACTCGAAAAAGTTCTCAACACATTCATTTTAAACGGGCTCACACCATCCCCATATCGCTGTATCCATTCCCTGTGTATTTGCTTTTTCTCAAATGTATTTTTTTGATTATTTGTGAATGATTATACAGAGTTATGAATAAGGTGTCAATACTTTTTCATAAAATTTTTTCAATTAAAAAAATTGCCGGTGGCATGTTCTTCTGATTTAAAAAAGAACCGTGGAAAAGATTGTAGGCTTTCTGGTCCAATTTAGGCAAAGCATCCAACAATCCCTGATACTCTTCATAGCCCTCTTCGTGGCCAGGATAACAAGCAACGAGCATCATGCCGTTTTTCTTCAGCAATTTTAGGCCTTCACGAATGGCAGTCACAGTACCGTTCAATGACGTTGTGATTGTTTTGTCCCCTTTAGGCAAATAGCCCAAATTAAATAAAATAACCTGCACAGCATCCGCTTCAACATAATTAGACATAAGTTCATGGCTAGCCAAGTGTAATTGGTAGTTAGCATAGCCATTGGCTTTCAGATGCGCATCACTGCTTTCAATGGCTTGAGGTTGAATATCAAAACCATATAAAAATCCCTCTGCCCCGATGCGTTCCAATAACTTAAAGGCATCCTTACCATTGCCAAGTGTTGCGTCAACGACGATATCACCCTTGCCCAGATGTTTGTCCAAGACAAGCTCTATAAAGGCGTGAATATTGTTAAACATAGGCTACCCCTTGCAAGGACGCGCAAAAAACGATTCGATGTTGACGTAATAAGTAAATGCCTCAGCATCTTCAAAGCGCGTGAATTTGTCTATGACGGAAAAATCTCTTTTTGTAAAATAGCTCATCAGCGGATAAATTTCATTGGCACTAAAGACAACGGCACCATGATGACTTGCAAGATTCATCAAACTACGTATTAGGCTGTCGAAAATCACAGCGGCCATGCTTTGGTCCAGTATTTCAAGCGCAAGCAGATAGGCAGCCTCACCTTTTACAAAGACATCGCCTACGCCCAAGACTTGGGCACCATCTTGCATTTCCATTCGATAATAGTGTTCCTGACCCTTAAAAAAATCGCTTTTGAACGCATCAAAGGTCATTTTATGTTCTACCGGTATAATCTTTATCATCCTTTGTACTCCTTCAAATAGTTGATTTCCTCTTTTGTTAGATGACGCCATGTGCCGACTCTTAAATCCTGATCGCTGATCTTTCCTATTTTGATGCGTTTGAGCCTGATGACCGAATGATTGACCGCATCAAACATTTTACGGATTTGACGGTTCTTCCCTTCATGGATAGTGATTTCGACAATCGAGCCCCTAGGCGCATCTTTAATCAACTTGACGATCGCAGGCTGTGTCACATAGTTTTCGATATCAATGCCTTGACGCAGTCTATCAAGATCACTCTTTGATAAAACCCCTTCTGCCTCGACTCTATAAGTCTTTGGCACGTGGTAACGCGGATGGGTCAATAGATTGGTGAATTCGCCGTCATTGGTGAGGATAAGCAGTCCAGACGTATTATAGTCCAGCCTACCTACCGGATAAATCCGTTCACTGATGCCTTCAATACAAGAAAGCACCGTCGGTCGATCAAATTGATCAGAAACAGTGGAAACGACACCTGTCGGCTTATTCAGCAAGATATAGACCTGTCTTTCCTCAGCACTTAA
>JAFGTX010000163.1 GCA_016938815.1 Clostridia bacterium
AGGAATAAAATGAATATTAGAGAGTTTAAAAAAATTGTTGCGGAATATTCTGGGTTTGATGATGCAGATGAGATCTCTATGGATATGACTTTTGGTGATGATTTGATGCTTGACGATACAACATACTATGAAATGCTGGAAGTCTTAGAAGAAGAATTTGATGTGGATATCATTTCTTATGATGGTGAATTTGATTCTTTGGAGGATTTGGTTCGGATTATTAAGCAAGGATAGTGAATTAAAATGAATGAAGATATAAGTTACGAAGAAATGTTGATTATCAAAGATAAAAGAAGAAAGAAAGTGGAGTATAAGCATAAAGAACATGCTCCAAAGAAAAAAAACGGCTATAGTAGAAAAAACAAACGAGATTATAACGATGATTATGATTATGAGTAGCGATTGCCTTATGGCAATCGCTTTTATAATAAGATGGGGAAATTATATTTTACGACTGTCATAGGCCCAATGAAGCAAGGCTTGACGTTGTTTGCGCCTGCAGTCCATGTTGTAAGGCTCACAATTTTTCTTGAGCGCGCCAACATGGCGTCGAATGGCTTTCCAGCGCTTGACTTGGCGAAGGTCTTCTTCTGGTAGGCGTCGCCCTAAATAATAGCGGCAGTACCATTGAAACCAACCACGTGGGTCGGCAGGATGAATCCATCCCTTTCTTTCCCATTCCCTCAGCGGCAAAGAGGCATCGACCTGAAAGTAGTTGAGTGAAATATCTTTTTTATGTGGGGAAAGTTTGGCGTGTTCGAACCATGCTTCCGGAAATTCCGCTTTGCAGTCCGTCATATATTTGCCACCGAAGACGCCGAGTTCGAGCATTTCTTTTGGCGTCAGTTCAGGCTTGAAATCGGGATGAAAATTTTTTCCGACAGCTTCGGTCAAGAAGTAATGACCGGTCTGCATCTTGTCGTGAATGATTATTTTGTGAGCCATAAGCCCTCCTTCTCAAATCTTAAATCTATTGAATACATACACCGATAAAAACAGAAGTAAACATCTTCATTTTATCCGGTGAAATTAGTGAATTGTGGGGAATATATATGATATGGTATATATAATAGTAATTCAAAAATAAATCAATTGAGGTATTAGATGAGTTACAAAGATAAACACCTTATTAAAATAATAGCACTTCTCATCTTGTCTGTCTTTCTAATGGTGGGTTGCATACAGAAACCGGCCACAAGGAAAGCTTCGCAGGGCCTTTTGGATTTGACGACATGGGACGTTGAACGAGATGGTATGGTTAGTTTAGATGGTGAATGGGCGCTTTATCCGAATCGTTTTTTGACACCAGAAGAATGCAAAGATGAAACCTACACTTCAGAGGCACAATATATCGAAGTGCCCAATTCCTATAAGACGACTGTATCCGGTAGGCAACTGCCGATGTATGGTTACGGCACGATGCGCTTGGTGATTCAGATGCCAGAGGATGCACAAGGTCAGTATGGCTTAATCGTGCGACAGATCCTAAACGCTTCCAAAGTGTGGATTAACGGTGATCTAGTGTCTGAAATCGGCCGTGTAGGGACGGAATCCATAAATTCTGAAGGCAGCTTTGAACGGCAACTGATCGCTTTTTTTAGTGATGCTGATCAAGTGGATATTGTGGTCCAAATGTCGAATTTTGACAATGTTGTCGGACGCATTAGACCGATTCCTTTTGGAAATTATCAAACGCTTAAAAGACATTATACAGCGACTATGGCTTCGGATATTTTTATCAGTGGTGCGTTGTTCATCATGGCTATTTATCATTTTGCACTTTACTACAAAAGACCGAGCAACAAAATGCCACTCTACTTTGCTTTTTTTTCCATGATCATTGCATTGAGGGATGTGTTGGTGGGTGGCAGGCTGATTTATGAGCTTGTGCCGACCATTGATTTCGGATTATTTAATAAGCTGGCCTACTTGACGGTCTATGCAGCGTTTCCTTTTATTGTCATGTTCTTTAAAGAGTTATTTCCTGATGCTCTGCTATCCAGGTTTACCAAGGGTATCATGGGGATATCTATCGTTATAAGTTTGATCACACTTTTTTCGGAGATATCGGTTTACGATCGTTTTCTTAAGTATGTGGAAGCCTTGATATTGGTTTTCTTTGCCTATCTCTTGATGCTGGTTGTCCGAGCGGTCTTTCAACAGGTAGATGGTGCGGGTATTGTGCTGTTCGGTACGGGGGTATTCTTGCTTGCTGCGACCAATGACATGCTGGTTCAGTCGGGATTGCTTCATACGCGATCACTGGCTTCTTACGGCTTCTTTGTCTTTATTTTTTCCCAGTCCTATTTGTTGGCAGCACAGTTTTCTGATGCCTATCTTAAAATCGAAAAACTGGTTCAGGAGAATAAAAAATTGTACATTGATACCTTAACGGGCATACTTAACAGAAGAGGTTTTTACGATAAAGGGGAGGCCTTGTTGGAGCATGTGGAAACGACTGGAGAAATCTTTACCGTTTTTTATGGAGATTTGAATGGGCTAAAATCTATCAACGATAACTTTGGACATAGGGCTGGTGATGAAGCCATTAAGGCGGCAGCTGAAATTATGAAAAAATCTTTCTAATCCGATGATTTGGTAGCTAGAGTCAGCGGCGATGAGTTTATTGTTATTTCACATCATTGTGAAACCCCTAAAAAAGCGGAGGAGATCATGGCCCGAATCCATAAACGTTTCAACCGTTTTAATGGAACATCCAGTCAACCCTTTGAATTATCCATCAGTGTGGGTTATTCCATCTATGGCAATGACTCGGATATGACCTTTGATGCTTTAATTCAGGTTGCCGATGCTATGTTGTATGAGAATAAATCAAAATTTAAGAGAAATATGGGTGCAGCCAAGCGGTTTTATGCGGAATGAAGGCGTTGCTGTGATGAAGGGAGTGTGTTGTGTATGATTTCAAAGGCAGGAAAAGAATTTAGCGCATCAAATTATCATTCAGAAACGGTTATTGGAGAATTTTCTGGTAGGGACAGCGTAGCTGCGATTATGAAGGCTTTTGAAGATGCATCCATTCGTTATATATTGCCGATAGCGACTTTTGCAGGCACAGAGTATGGCGATTTTGATGTACTTTATGGCAATTATGAGAAATTGCTTAAAATCGTCCACATGCGCTATGGCGATGAAAAAACGGTATATCCGTTACTGGAGTATAGCAATATGGATATTTGGGGACTGATGAATGGCCGTCAAATGGTGCGCGTAGTCGAAAAGTATGGCTTCATGTCGCCGTGTATCGGTTGTCATCTCTATTTTCACCTCACCAAATTGCCATTTGCCATGGCTTTGTCCGGTAGGATTATTTCTGGCGAAAGAGAATCTCACGATGGCCGCATCAAGGTCAATCAACTGGGGCAATCCCTAGATAGCTACCAAAAGGTCATTGATCAGTGTGGCGGTGAACTTATGATGCCGATTCGAAATCTGGAAAACGGTGATGCCGTAGAGGAGCTTATTGGATGGGATTGGCAAGAGGGCAAAGACCATCCGAAGTGTGTGCTGAGCGGCAATTATCGTGATGCATCGGGTCAAGCTATTTTTGATGAAGAAAAATTAGCGGCGTATTTGCAGGATTACTTAGAACCGTTTGGTTTGGCTGTTGGGCGCTATTTGACGGAGAAGGGTGATGATTTCTCTGCCCTTAGAGAAGAGGTGCTTAAACTTTGAAGACCATAACGGTATTACTGGATGGTGCAGGGGATCGGAGTTATGAGGTACTGGGGTGGCAAACACCTTTGCAATACGCTCGTACACCTAATCTGGATCGCTTAGCGGGCGAAAGCCAATGTGGTTTGATGACGCCATATAAACTAGGTTGTTCCTTGGGGACAGACTTGGCCCATCTCTTGCTTTTTGGTTACGATATGGCCGAATATCCTGGTCGTGCAGTAATTGACGGCTTGGGGGAAGCATTGACGATGTCGGCGGACTGTCTGATTTTGAGGGCTTCATTAGCAGATGTAAAAAAGTCAGAGGGCTATTTCCTCAACAGCAGATTCAGCAAGGATTTATCCGATGAGGAGATAAGAGTTCTATGTGGCAATCTGAAGATGAAAATAGGTGCGTATGATTTTGAATTCATCCATTCCTATGACAGCCATGGCTTCATTGTTGTTAAGGGAGAAGGCCTTTCGTCGGCGATTTCAGACTCAGACCCTTTCTATAATGGACAATATGTGATGGCTGTAGAGGCTTTCGAAACGGACTCTGAGCGGGCGCATGCAACGGCAGAATTGGTGAATGCTTATTTGAGAAAGACTTATGATGTATTGAACGATCATCCCATCAATGTGCGACGGAAAGCAGCAGGCAAGGAGCTGGGCAATATGGTCTTATCCAAATGGGCAGGGATGACGAGAAGCGTTGAAGACTTCTACCATCGTACAGGCATGAAGGGTTTGCTGATTGGTCAGTCGAAGTTGCTGAGCGGTATCGCTGAATATATTGACATGGCTTATCATAAATATTCTGATTTTGAAAGTGGTGTAGAGGAAGCTTTGTGTACCGATGCAGATTATGTTCATTTGCATACGAAGGATCCCGATACGGCCAGTCATCACAAAGACCCCTTGGAAAAAGTTGCAGCGCTTGAAGCCATTGATAAAATGCTGACACCACTCATGGATTTTGAAGGATTGCTGATTGTGACGGCGGACCATTCGACGCCATGCAGCGGGCATATGATTCATTCGGGCGAGACCGTACCTTTTATGGCAAGAGGCACCTTCATAAGACGTGACGATGTATCTGAGTTCAATGAGATCGCCTGTGCCAAAGGCAGTGTGACTTTGTCGGCAGGAGAATTCATGTATTATATTCAAAATGCAACGGATTGTGGCGCACTCTACCACTTGAGGGCAGGACGTAGTTGGCATAATTATCGTATTCGAGAAGTGCATAAACTATAGATAAAATTTATAGTGAGACCAAGAAAATCAATAAATTCTATTTCTCCTTTTGGAAGTTTTGTGTAAAACTGATAATGATGGAGGAATAGAAAGTTATGATTTTTGATATGCACGTACATCAAAATAGACATTCATCAGATAGTAGGTTAGACATTTACGAAGGTGTTGAATATGCTAAGAGTTTAGGTTTAGACGGCATTTGTGTGACGGATCACGACAATTTAGGACTGAAAAGTCTGGCGGCTGAGCTTACAAAAAACAGTGGCATCCATGTTATCGTAGGTGTTGAAATATATACGCTTGATGGCGACTTATTGTGTTATGGCATCGACGAAATGCCTGAAAAACGCATGAGTGCACAAGAGACGATTGACTATGTCAATGCTCGTGGCGGTGTATGCGTCGCGGCGCATCCCTTCAGGGATAATAGAAGAGGTCTTGAAGAGGTCTTGTATCAAGTCAATGGTTTGGCCGCGCTTGAAGGCTATAATGGCAGAACGAAACCCGAAGACAATTTCAAGTCGATATCGACAGCAGATAGTTTAGCCTTGCCGATATGTGGTGGTAGTGATGCCCATACGGTTGAGGAAATCGGCAATTTCGTGACGGTGTTCGAGGATGCTATTACAAGCGAAGCCGATCTCATTGCTGCACTGAGATCGGGACGATTTTCAGCAGGCGTCATCAAGGGTCGCGCTGTGTCGAGAGAAGAAATCGCTTAAAGTTCATATGGAATCATGTATTTAAAATGTTACCCTTTTCGGTAACATTTTTTTGTATGCCATGGTCAAGGGATTTTTTTTTCTATATACTAGATGCATAGATTATGGTAAGGCAGAGGAGCTTAGAAAATGGCGTATAAAATTGGGATTATCGCATCCGATATAGAAATGAAAAAGAAATTGGAAGAGCTGTATCCTGAGGAAACAGCCAGTGGACAATACATGATCAAGTTGTTGGACAATCGGGTTATTTCGGCTCAAGGTCAAGAATTGGTGGCGGCGGGTGCTCAGCTGATCATTGGTAGAAGTGGTAGCTATGTCAATACCGTGGGTAATGTTTCTGTGCCGGTTTTGCGACTCAAGGTTTCCACTGGTGATATCGTGAATGCCTTGGTCAAGGCTGCGCAATACCACAAGCGGATTGATCTGTTTCTGTGGGACCAGATTGCCTTTGATGAAGGGATTTTCGATTTGATGGCATCTAAAGTGACGGTGCATAGATTCTCTGACGGTCCTGAAATAGAAGGGCTCTTTTATGGCGTGATTGATGAGCAGTTTGACGGCGTGATTGTTGGTGGCGGTATCGTATGCTCTTTGGCGCGTCAGCTGAATGTACCCTCTGTATTTGTCAGTCCATCCAACGAATCCATCGATGAGTTGTTGGGTTATGCCAAGCAGGTACTGGATAGCGTACACGAAGTGCGTTATAAAAACGAGCTTTTGACGACGGTTGTTCAAGGGAGTCATGACGCGGTTTTGGCTATTGATGAACATCATGAGGTCATCCTCTTCAACGAGCGGGCGCGAGATATATTGAAAATCAGTCCTAAGTACGTCATCGGCAAGAAACTGATGGAGGTATTGCCGGAACTGGCCTTTATCGTTAAACATCTGGAGGATAAGATCGAACAGCAGGATGAACTGATTCATTACAAGGATATGGCACTGGCCTATAATACATCCCTGATTCGCGTAGATGACTACATCAAGGGCATGTTCTTTTCCTTTCAAAACGTGACCAAACTGCAACGGCTGGAGCAAAAAATCCGCTACGAATTGAATGAGAAAGGTTTGGTTGCCAAGTACGAGTTTTCGGATATTATTTATGAAGACGCTATTATGAGTGAGATTATAGAGCAGGCAAAAAAAGTGGGCAAAAGCCATTCGACCGCGATTATCTACGGTGAAAGCGGTACGGGAAAAGAGATCATGGCTTCCAGTCTGCACAATGTAAGTGATAGAAAGTCGGCGCCCTTTGTTGCTATCAACTGTGCCGCGTTGACCGAGTCCTTACTCGAAAGTGAGCTATTCGGTTATGAAGAAGGCGCCTTTACCGGTTCTAGAAAGGGTGGTAAACCGGGCCTTTTTGAATTGGCCCATGGTGGTACAATTTTTCTTGATGAAATCAATTCCATATCGCCAACGATACAAACCAAGCTTTTACGTGTCGTAGAGGAAAAAGAAGTGATGCGTATCGGTTCGGATTACGTCATTCCACTGGATGTCAGGATCATCTGTGCGGCCAATGAAAACTTGACGGATATGGTCGAGGTGGGACGTTTCAGAAAAGATCTATTCTATCGGTTGAGTCGCTTGGAAATTCATTTACCACCACTTAGGGAGCGTAAAGGGGATATCTATCCTTTATTTCAATATTTCCTTAAAGGCTCTATGCCGGATGAGGAAATCGTCTGGCCTTCTGAAGAGGGCGTCTGGAAATTGACGCAGTACGATTGGCCTGGCAACATAAGAGAGTTGAAAAATGTTTGTGAACGCTATGTACTCTTCGGAGAAATTATGTTGCCGGATGTTGAGGGGGTTATGGAAGGGGAACTTCCGGAAAGCCTTTCCCATTATCACATTGATCTTAAGGAAATTCACCACCTGGTTGAAGTGAAACTCATCGATCAACTCTTGGCAGGAGGGTTGAACAAGACGCAGGTGGCAGAGCTTTTAGGGATCAGCCGGACGGCACTTTGGAAAAAGACACAGAAATGATGTTAACTTAATGATACGTGGCGTTAACCTCAGGTTAACACTTGGCGTGGGATGAAGCGATAAAAACAGGCATTTTGCTTGTTTTTTCTTTGGCACAGGAATTGCTTTTTATATAGTGGTATAAGAAGACAGTGTCTAGCCAGATGTATCGCGTTGAATAAAGAGGCCATCCGTTTGGGGATGTCTTTGGTATAATGGAATGATAAGGCCCTGTTAGAAACGGGGCTAATTTAACGGAGGAGAGAGAATTATGAAAAAGGGAGATTTTATTTGGGGTGCCTTATTTTTAGCGTTTGTAGCAATGCTGGCAGTACCGGGTTCGAGAGCGGCGTTTATAGGATTTACATCGGCGCATCCGCTTCTGGGTGGTTTTATGAAATTTGGTGTGTTGGCTTCAATGGGTGAATTGTTGGCGGTAAGAGTAGGCTCCGGTGATTGGAAATTCAGTACTTTTTTTGCAGTGAGAGCAGTGATCTGGGGCTTGTTTGGTATCCTTATCACGATGATCTTCACGGTCTATGCAACTGGGGTAACGGCACTGCTTTCTAAAGGATTGCTACCAGGTGGCGATTCGGTATTGGCTTTTGCATTTTTCACTTCATTCCTGATGAATACTACTTTTGCACCAACTTTTATGTATGCCCACAGAATTTCTGATATGTATTTGGATATGAAAGCAGCTGGAGAAAAGGACCTTTCCTTGGGTAATGTGGTAAAGCATATCGATACAGCGAGTTTTTGGACCTTTGTCGTTAAAAAGACGGTACCGTTTTTCTGGGTACCGGCACATACTTTGACTTTCTTATTGCCAGGAGAATACAGGGTATTGGCTGCGGCGATGTTGTCAATTGCTCTGGGGTTAATCTTGACGATTGCAAAACGTAGCAAATCATCGGCGGCATAATATATTTAAAGCATCAGATTTAAATAAACCACGACTCATAGTAGTTGTGGTTTTTATTTGAATTTACAAGTATCAATTGAAGAAATACTAAAATCTAGTTATAATAAATATAGGAATAATGTTAAAATACGGAAATGAAACGCGCTTTTTATTCTAATAAACTACAGGAAGGTGGTTTAATGCGCTTTAATGACTATGATCAGTTGTTCCATGCTTCTTTGGATGCCATGGTGCGCATTGATAATGAAAGCAACATTCTGGAAGTGAATCGACGCTTCATAGATTTTTTCGGTTATAGTTCTGAAGACATACTGCATCGCAAACTGGATGATGTGGTAGTTTGTGCCGCGCTACGGGAAGAATCGGCACTGCTGGACCAGAGAATTTCCACAGGTGAACTGATTACGATGGATTCTACGCGTATGGATAGACATGGCGTTGAACACCATGTATTCATAACAGGTATTCCGATTATTGAAAACAAAACATACAAAGGAGCTTATGTCATTTATCGAAACCGGACCATGGAAGTGGAGTCGGAGCGTAAGCTGTTGAACCAAAAGGTGACTTTTGAATCGCTGTTCAGAAATTCCAACGACGCGATTGTACATATTGACGTCCACCAGCGTGTGATTGACATCAACGAGCGGTTTGAGACGTTATTTGAATACACACTGGAAGAAATCAAGGGGGAAAAGGTAGATCCTCTTATTTCGAGAATAGATTTTTTAGATGAAACCACAGAGTTGACGGACCGATTGATGAGCGGTGAGAAAATTGTCGTCGAAGGACTGAGATACAGCAAAAATGGGTATTCTAGAATGTATTTGGTCCAAGGCGTGCCGATTGTCGCTGCTGGAACAGTGATTGGCGGATATGGTATCTATACGGACATTACCGAGCGTAAAAATGCTGAAAATGAAGTCATCTACATGAGCTATCACGACCAATTGACAGGTCTCTATAATCGACGTTTCTTTGAAGAAGAATTCAATCGTCTGAATACCCAAAGACATATGCCGATGAGCTTGATTATGGGTGATGTCAATGGGTTGAAACTGGTTAACGATGCCTTTGGTCATGAAGCCGGGGATGAGTTTCTCAAGCGGATTGCTTCGACATTACGGGATAATTATCGGGAAGGTGAGTTGATTGCCAGATTGAGTGGCGACGAGTTTGTCATCCTCTTGCCGAATACGACGACAGAAACATCAGAACGTATTCTTCAACGTCTAAAATTGGCTTTGAGCTGTGAGCGATTTAGAGGTATTGAACTCTCCATGTCTTTTGGCTGTAGTTCTAAAATCGATCAGGCCGAGCCGAACTCCGTACTTTTTAAACGGGTTGAGGATATGATGTATCGCCACAAGCTGGTGGAGAGCCCTAAGGTGAAGGGTGAGATATTCGAGTCGGTCATCAAGATATTACATGCTAAGAATGAACGCGAAGAGCTTCATTCCATGTCGGTAAGCCTCTATTGCGGTGAAATTGCAGAGGCACTAGGTATGAATCCAAGATTCCTGCTGGAAATGAAAACGCTGGGCTGGTTACATGACATTGGTAAGATTGCTATCAGCGATAGCATCTTGGATAAACCGGGTGCATTGACTGAAGAGGAATGGAAAGAGGTCAAGAAACATCCGGAAATTGGCTACCGTATTTTGAATTCGGTCCATGAATTCACGGAACTGTCGGGATTTGTTTTACACCATCATGAATGGTATGATGGTAGCGGTTACCCTAAGGGTATTGCAGGCGAAGACATTCCAATTCAGTCTAGAATTTTAGCGGTGGCAGATGCCTACGAGGCGATGGTCAGCGATCGAACCTACAGGGAAGCATTGTCCCAGGAAGAGGCGATTGAAGAGTTGAGGGTGCATAAGGGCGATCAATTCGATCCTAATATTGTCGATATTTTTGTAAGCCGCCTTAGAGGAAAACAAAACATATGGAAAAAGGAATGAAGCCATGGCATCTGCTGTGGCTTTTTTGTGAATGTAGTCCTTTTCTTGACAGGAGGCCATTCAAAGACTTATGCTAAGGATGACTAAGATGAGGAAGTGATGATGTGTACCCACTGAAATTCAAACCAATATATTTTGAAAAAATTTGGGGCGGTCGAGGCCTAGAATGGTTGAAGGACGACTTACCTGATGGTAATATAGGCGAAAGCTGGGAATTGGCATGCCATGATAATGGCATCAACGTTATTTCCAATGGTGCCATGGCCGGCAAAAAGCTGAGCGATGCTGTCGATGAATACGGCTTGACCCTTTTGGGCCATGCAATCGACCCATCGGTTTTCCCTTTGCTGATCAAATTAATATACGCGCGTGAGCCCCTTTCGGTTCAGGTGCATCCGAATGATGACTACGCTAGGATTCATGCAGGTGAGCTTGGCAAAACGGAAGCTTGGTATATCATTAAGGCGGAACCGGGTGCCAAACTCATTGTGGGTACGAAAGCGGGTCTTACCCAAGCTCAATTTGCAAGGGAAATTGAAAAGGGTACCTTGGAAACTTCTCTTAATGAGCTGGAAGTGTTCGATGGCGATGTAGTCTTTGTAAAAAGCGGCTTGGTACATGCCATCGGTGGTGGAATTTTGCTGGCCGAAGTCCAACAGAATAGCGATACCACTTATCGCGTATACGATTACAATAGAGGAAGAGAAATACATGTCGATAGGGCGCTGGATGTCGTAGACTTTGACCTAGCAGGCAAAAAAAGCGGTGGACTGACGGTCAAAAAGGCAGGTTATGACAAAACCTACCACTGTTTATGCAAAGAATTTTCTTTGGAAATTTACCATATTCATGATTTCCTAGAAGAGTCGAGTGATGCGGCACGTTTCTTTGTATTTACCTGCGTTGATGGCGGCGGCAGTATCTTTTATGATGGTGGAAGGGAAACGCTTCAGGTAGGGGAGACTGTGTTGATACCTGCGAATCTTGGTATTTACAGGATTGAAGGCAATATGAAGCTGATTAAAAGTTATGTTCCGGATGTGGCTCAAGTGGAACGGGCAGTGCTGGAAGAAATTGAGGCGTAAGGGCGGATTGATATGAAAGTAGTGATTGCACCGGATTCATTTAAAGGGAGCCTTTCGGCAAAAAAAGTGGCAGATGCTATTGAAAGTGGTTTGCTCAGAGTCAATCCATGCATTGAGACGATTAAGATACCCATGGCAGATGGTGGCGAGGGTATCGTTGAGTCCTTGATTGAGGGATCTGGTGGACGTGTGCTTTCTGTCGGCGTGCATGATCCTCTTATGCGTCCGATTGAAGCGGTTTATGGTATTATGGGTGACGGTGTCACAGCGGTGATAGAGATGGCGAAGGCTTCGGGCTTACCCTTACTTTCGGCAAAGGAAAGAAATCCTATGTTGACGACGACTTATGGAACGGGTGAACTGATTCTTGATGCGCTGAATCAAGGTTGTACAAGAATGATTATCGGATTAGGCGGCAGTGCGACCAATGATGGTGGTCAGGGCATGCTCTGTGCTCTCGGTGTCCAATTTCTCAACGAAGAAGGACAGCCGATTGCTTTAGGTGGCGGTGCATTAGGCACACTAGCGCGCATTGATGTTAGCTGTCTAGATAAGCGTATTGCCACTTGCGATATTGTCGTTGCCTGTGATGTGTCGAATCCTTTGATTGGTGTGACAGGTGCAACCCATGTTTTTAGCCGTCAAAAAGGTGCCGATGATGAGATGATTCTGGCATTAGAACGGAATATGACCCTTTATGGGGAGCGGATCTATCAGACCTTAGGTATTTCGGTCAATGAGCTACCTGGTGCTGGTGCAGCAGGCGGTATGGGGGCTGCGGTAACGGCCTTTTTAGGCGGGGCCCTGAAAAGGGGTATCGATATTGTCATTGAAGCCAGCGGTTTAGAGAGTGCCATCCGATCTGCGGATTTGGTCATCACCGGCGAGGGTTCAATGGATCACCAAACACTTTACGGTAAGGTGCCATCTGGTGTTGCAAAGCTTGCACAACAGTATGGCAAACCGGTCATAGGCATCGCCGGTGGTCTGGGTGATGGCGCGGAGCAGTTGTATGGCCATGGGTTTAAGGCCTTGTTCTCCATTGTGGATCGTCCTATGTCCCTTGAGGAAGCCATGGCGCACGCGGAAGAACTCCTAAGCCGCGCAGCGGAGCGGATGATGCGCACAATCATGATAGAATTATAAAAGAAGAAGCCTTGGTTCTGAGTGAACCAAGGCTTTCAATATTTTCAACCTAAATACTCTTTTGGTGAATATCCACATAGTCATAGCGGGGCCATGATGGTATTTTATATAGTATACGTGGTTGCACGGCAGGGAACCAGGTGTGTGATTTCGGCGGTGTAAAAATGGTATATAGAGAATAAATGGGCATAGAAACATGGTTGTAGGAGATGAAGAATTTGATAAAGAGATTGAAATTAAGTAGAGAGGCGATCCTATTCGATTCGCCGTTATATTTGATAAAAGCGTTTATGGGTGTTATGGTGTGTTATCTGGTTTTTAGCCATCATGGACTAATCGGTAAGGATATGGTATCGGTCCTGTTTGGCATGATGCTGACACTGGAGCCGGTTAATATTTCCGGTATCAAGAGTGGTGTGGCACAGATTGAAGCAACCTTACTAGGAGGCCTTGTGACAGCGGCCATTATTGCGATTGCAGGTGTAAACTGGCTGACAGTGCCTCTAGGGGTGATGATGACGCTCTACATTTCCATCTTATTGGATTGGAAAAACATTTCACCGGTGGCCTTCTTTACATCAATTTATATGACGCAGTTGCTTCAGTATGCTCCCGATGGTACGCCCAGTGTCCTGCTGACCTTTCAGCTTCGGATATTGGCCCTTGGTGCTGGGGTCCTTGTGGCAGTACTGTTGAATTTCATTTTTTCTATTTTATTTTATAGAAAGATGGTGACCAAGAGGACGATATATGTTCTTATGAAACTTGGCGTGCATATGCAGCGATTGGAAACGCTTGTGAAAGAGGATCGTATGGGCGATTTGGAAGGTTTGAAGCGCGATGTCAGCGCCTTGTTTACAGAAATTGATTTTATTCACGGTCATATTAAGGATTTGGACCAAGAAAACCGTCAATCAGAGGTACTTAAAGTCTATTCGAAGGGTATTGGTGCGATGCGTCTATTCAACCATTATTTCTACGATTGGCTACTGGTGATAGAAAGTACGACAAATCCCTCCCAACTTGTTGCTGAAATTGAGGGGCTGGATTGCAGCATTCAGGGATTGTTAAGTGGTACGAGGGTGCCCTTAGCAGATATGCCTGAGGAAGGTAGTGATCACGCTCTAAAGTTGAATGCGTGTTTGAAAAGTATGGTAGGCTCTATCATTCAATAATAGAAAAAAGCGTCCACCAATGGACGCTTTTTTTATGGTTTTAGGCTTAAAATACGCTTTGCATGAAGACGTTTTGCATAAAAAACAAGCTGATATAGGACAGAAGCAAGGAACCAGTTGGTGTCAGTAGCCAGCCAATGGCAATGGTGCCTAGTTTTCTAAAATTGATATTCCGGTCTCCTCTTGCTAGACCAATACCGATGACTGCGCCGACAACCGCCTGGGAACTGGATACAGGAACCAGTGGAATTGGAGGTATGTGCAGCTGGATCAGCAGGTTCTGAAGGGACGCAGAAGCAAATAGGAATAGAACCAGAGAGCTCGACAAGACTACGATGAGGGCTGTAGATGGCGACAATCTGTAAAGTCCATTTCCGACGGTGCTCATGACGTTTTTAGAGTAGGTGAAGATACCTACGGCAATGGCAAGGGCGCCGATGAAAAATAGAATCTCTGTCTTGTTGATGGTAAAAATGAACCATGAAATGGTGGGGATATCAATGGCATTGGTAAAGACCCCCATGACATTGGAGATGTTGTTGGCACCGAGAGAATAGGCACCAAAAGCACCGACGATAATCAAGCCAAGTCGGATGTAGTAATAGCGCATAAATAAATTCAATTTAAGCGTTCGCGTTTTCAATTTGAATAAGCGGTAGAGCAAAATCGAAAATATTGCAGCAAGCACGGGACAGAGAATCCACGTCATGACGATTTTCGAAAGTGTTGACAGACTCGTCGGATTGGAAGTAAAGAGGTTCCAGCCGATGATGGCACCGACGATGGCCTGCGAGGTAGATACGGGTAACCCGTAGCGCGTCATCAGAAAAACGGTGATGCCTGCTGAAAGTGCCACGATAAAGGCTCCTGAAAGCGAGGTGATGGCACCGAGTTTGCCTAGCGTGTGACTGGCACCAGCGCCACTTGCTACAGCCCCAATGATGACGAAAATACTCATGATATAAGCGGCGCTTTTAAATTTGATGACCTTGGTGCCTACTGCGGTACCGAAGAGGTTGGCTGCGTCGTTGGCACCGAGAGACCATCCTAGAAATAAGCCGCTGGTTATGAAAAAGAAAGTTGTGTTCATAAGATCACCTATACTTCCCTTTTAATGGAGAAAATCGTCAGTTTGTCTCCAATGATTTCTGCTTCATCGGCGATGCTTGAAATCTTGGCGATGAAATCATTCAACTGTAATTTGTATGCGAGTTCGTGGACGTCTTCTCCGTGAAAAATTTTTTCGCCTATTTTATCTTGTATGATATCGGCTTCGTGTTCATAGAATTTGATTTTGCTGATGTAGGCTGATACCATGTATAATTCGTTAAAGAAAGCCCGTGATGCCATGAGCAAAGATTCAGCAGACTTTACGGAGTTTTCTGTTAGGGTGAGAATGTCATTGTGAAATTTTTCGGGAAAGACAGGACATTGGATATGAAAATCTTTGAAGATCTCTTCAGTCGCGTCAATGATGTTGTCAAGGCTTTTGACAAGGGAAAGTACATCAGCTCTAGTATCTGGCAATAGCATGAACTGGTAAAGTGTGACTTTAATCTCTGTACCGAGTAGATCGGCTTCAGTTTCAAGGTTGCTGATACGTTCATAGGTTGAGGTGACGTCGTTGAGATCTTGTTTAAGGTAACTTTTGATGCCTTTTTCAAAGAGAGTGAGACTGTTGGAAATCAGGTCGATATATTTTTCGATTTTCATGCTGAGTTCTACGGATTTTTTAAAAAAGCTGTTCATAAAAAGGCCTCCTAAGTGATATAGATATTTTATCTATACCTAAATAACTACGGCATTAAACGGGAGTTTGGCCTTGTCGAGCAATTCTTTCAAATCATTTTCAGAGGTTTCTGGCAAATGTGCGAGCGGAAAGTGTCGATTCAGTTTTTCCCATTTATGGGCGGCGCTTTTATGAAAAGGCAGGAGTTCCATTCGCTGACGATAGGGGGACCGTGTTATCTCTTCCAGATACAGCAATTGTTCTGGCGTATTATTAATCGTAGGGATGATGACCTGGCGAATCCAATAGGGCTTTTCATGTCGGATGAGCTGTGACAGAAAAAAAGTCGTATCATCAAGATTTCCACCCGTCAGTGTATGATAGACAAGGGCTTCGGTGTGCTTTACATCTAGGAGGATAAGATCTACAAGATGAATCAACCTTTCTATCGCATCGTTCCATAATGCACCAGAGGTGTCGAGTGCCACATGGATATCTGCTTCTTTTAAAGCTTTTACGAGTGGTATGAGGGCCTTTGCTTGCAAAAGCGGATCGCCACCCGAAAGGGTGACGCCGCCTTTTTGAGCATAATAGGGTTTGTATTTCATAATGACATGAATAAGGTCTTCTACAGTCATGTCATGTCCGCTAGTCATGGACCAAGTGTCTGGGTTATGGCAGTATTGACACTTAAGAGGACATCCGGAAAGGAAGATGACGGTGCGCAGCCCGGGTCCATCCAAGGCCCCTAGCGATTCAATGCTGTGAACCTTAATCGTTTCAGACATAAGCCTTCCTCCTTTAAATGGCATCGTGATAAGTCCGTGCAATGACTTCCTTTTGCTGGGCTTTGTTCAATTGGTTGAAGCGCACGGCGTAGCCGGATACCCGTATGGTTAGGGTTGGATAGCGTTCTGGATGCTGCATGGCATCTATCAGTAAGGTTCTATCGAGTACATTGACATTCAAATGATGGGCATGTTGGTTAAAATAGCCATCCATCACGGCAACGAGATTCTCACATTGGTCATTTAGTGTCCGCCCCAAGGTTTTAGGCGTGATGGAGAAGGTGCATGAAATACCATCTCTACAGTCGTCGTAAGGGAGTTTTGCAACTGAGTTGAGAGACGCTAGTGCGCCCGCCTGATCGCGTCCATGCATCGGATTGGCACCTGGCGCAAAGGCTTCGCCCGCTTTTCGACCATCCGGTGTAGCGGCGGTCTTTTTGCCGTAAACTACATTGGACGTAATGGTCAAAAGTGAGAGTGTATGCTCGGCATTTCTGTAAGTCGGGTAGTGTCGCAGTTTTTCCATAAAACTACGGGTAATGGCTACGGCGATTTGATCCACATCATCTTTATCGTTGCCAAAAGTAGGAAAACTTCCACTGATCTTAAAATCGTGAATATAGCCGTTTTCATCGTAAAGCGGCAGAGTCGCACCGTGTTTAATGGCAGAAAGCGAATCGGTGATCACGGACAGTCCAGCGATGCCAAAGGCCATATAACGATGCACATTGGTATCGTGTAAGGCCATTTGTGTTTTTTCGTAAGCGTATTTATCATGCATGAAATGGATGATGTTCATGGCGCTGACATATTGTTCAGAGAGCCATTCCATGTATTGGTTGAGACGTGCCCACACTGTGTCATAGGTAAATTTATCCGGTGCGATGACAGGCATTTTTGGACCGATCTGTAAACCGCTTGTTGTATCATAGCCGCCGTTCAAGGCGAGTAGTAGCGTTTTCGGCAGATTGCTACGAGCGCCGAAAAACTGCATTTCTTTGCCAAGGCGCATTGCGGAAACACAACAGGCGATGCCATAGTCGTCACCATAAAGCGGACGCATCAAATCGTCGTTTTCGTATTGGATGGCATCGGTTTCTATGGACATTTTCGCGCAGTAGCGTTTGAAGTTTTCTGGCAAGGCCTGAGACCAAAGGACGGTCATATTTGGTTCTGGCGCAGGCGAGAGGTTCGTTAGCGTATGCAGGAATCGGTAACTGCTTTTTGTCACTAAGCTGTTGCCATCCGCATCCACACCACCGATGGATTCAGTAATCCAAAGCGGGTCGCCGGCAAAGAGTTCGTTGTAATCTGGTGTACGCAGTTGCCTTGCCATTCTGAGCTTGATGACGAAATCATCGATGATCTCTTGAATATCGGATTCTGTCTGTGTGCCTTCCATTAAATCTCTTTCCGCATAAATGTCGATAAATGTGCTGACGCGGCCAAGGGACATGGCAGCACCGTTTTGTTCCTTGATGGCAGCCAAATAGCCGTAGTAAATCCATTGAACCGCTTCCAGTGTGTTGGTTGCCGGTTTGGCGATATCATGTCCGTAGGCACTAGCCATGGTTTTCAATTGATTCAAAAAGTCAATTTGCTTGTAGAGTTCTTCCGACAGCTTGATACAATCTTCTGTCATGGCCTTCATGGTGAGCACGTCTTTATCGGCTTTTTTTTCAGAAATGAGTCGATCGATGCCATAGAGCGCGATGCGTCGGTAATCACCGATGATTCTTCCACGGCCGTAGGCATCGGGCAAACCGGTGATGATGCCGGCTTTTCGCAGCTGTTTGATGGTATCTGAATAGACTCTGAAAACACCGTCGTTATGGGTGGTTTTGTATTTGAATTGAGTCTCTATGGTGTCTGATAATTGGTAGTTGTAAGCTTCACAGGCCTGTCTTGCCATGCGTATGCCACCGAAGGGATTGACGCCGCGCTTGAGTGGCGCATCGGTTTGAAGGCCAAGAATCAATTCCTTGTGGCCCTTTAGGTAACCCGGGGCGTAACTGAGTAGTGAGGAAACGGTGTGGGTGTCGATGTCAAGTACGCCACCCTTATCGAGTTCAGCGACTTTTAATTGATTGAAGTAGGTCATGAGGGTTTGTGTTCTCTGAGTGGCTGGTGCTAGAAAGGCCTCGTCGCCGTCATAGCTTTTGCGGTTTAGATGGATAAAGTCTCTGACGTCGATGGTATCACACCAGTTGCCGGTTATAAAAGATCTCCATGCTGTGTTCATAATACCTCCTGTATAAGCGAGGATGGGCCGTTTGGAAGGTTCAAAAAAATAAAAAACGACACACCCGGGCTTTCGGTGCCCAGGCGGTCGGCAAAATTTTGTTCATATTTCATCTCAATCCCTCGTGGTAGTCTCCACTTTTTCCGCCAGTCTTGAAATGTTATTCAGATTATATACGGATATAAATGCATTGTAAAGAGTAAAAAATATTTATTATGTAAATCCTTGGGTAAATAATGGGCATTATTATTTTTAATATCAGCCAAGAAAGGAAAAATATGAGATTCATAATGTTTAAAATCAGGGCGTATAAAATACAATATGTACTTTTTGTATTGATTGCCTTTACGGTGATATTACAATTATCTATACCTAGCAGAGCCGCTATATTAAGTGAAGATTTTAATGCACTCTTTGAGAATCATGGTTCCATGATGTTGATCATTAATTTAGACAATGGCAGCATTGTTGACGTAAATAAAGCGGCGGTCAAATTTTATGGTTATAGTCGAGAAGAGCTTTTAGCCATGACCATTTATGAAATCAATACTTTATCACCAGAAGCCATTGCTGACAAGATGTCGGCTGCTGAAAGCTCTGAATGTAATTTTTTTTCTTTTGAACATGTCTTAAAGAATGGTGAAGTGAGAAATGTTGAAGTACATTCATATCCATATCAAGATGATCAAGGTCATCACTTATTGCATTCTATTATTCACGATGTGACGGATAAAATTAAAGCGGAAGCAGAAGCGAAGCAGCAACGGATTATTATTTGGACCATTATTATAGTTAGTTTGCTTATTGTTATAGCAATTATGATACAACTCTTAAAGACACAGAGAAAACTAAGAAATATTTCAGAACGCTTTCAAGATTTATTTACCAATATGAACGAAGGCTTTGTCTTGTATGAGATGATTTGCAATGAAAAGGGTGTAGCGACGGATTATCGTCTTTTAGAAATGAACCGTGTCTTTGAAGCCATAATGGATATTAAGAGAAAAGCGACAGACCAGAATGAAATGTCCAAAGTAATCTCTTATATGACGGTAAATCAATTTGAAAAGTATGCTGAAGTGGCTTTAAATAATAAGGAACTGTCATATGACTATTATTCTGAGGTCTTGAAACGACACTTTACCGTTAATGTTTATAGTCCTAAGTATAAGCAATTTGCTATGATTTTTACGGATATTACAGATCGGATTGAAAAAGAATCAAAGATTGAATATTTAAGTTATCACGATCAATTGACAGGTTTGTACAATAGACGATTTTATGAAGAGGAGCGACGTCGTTTAGATATCTCAAGAAACTTACCATTTTCAACTGTTATGATGGATGTAAACGGTTTAAAACTATCCAATGATGCATTTGGCCATATTCTTGGCGATCAATTGTTACAATGCGTGGCAGAAGTGATTAAAGAAGAGTTTAGAGCAGATGATATTTTGGCTAGAGTTGGTGGTGACGAGTTTGTTGTCCTTCTGCCTAAAACATCAGAAGCAGAAGTTGCCCATATTGTATCTCGGGTCATGGAGCGTATGCAATATGAAAGGATCGATGTTCTGTCTGTTTCCGTCTCCATGGGATGGGCAACTAAAACAGAAATGATTCAAGATATAGAAGATGTTTTTACAAAAGCTGAAGAGATGATGTATAGTCGTAAGCTAATTGAAAGTAAAGCCATGAGACTTAAGACAATTGATATTATTTTGGATGATTTAAGACGGCGAAGTCAACAGCAGTATGAGCACTCACAAAATGTCAGTCAAATTTGTGGAGAATTTGGGCGCTTTATGAATTATGATGATGATTTGGTCCAAGAGCTAGAACGGGCTGGTGCACTTCATGACATTGGAAAAATTAGTTTTTCTGAAAGTTTATTTGATGGGTCAAGGGGTTTATCAGACGATGAGTATGAAGAAATCAAACGTCATACTGAAATAGGCTATCATATTTTGAAATCTGTAGATGAGTATGCCACAATATCTGATTGCGCCTTGAGTCATCATGAATGGTGGGATGGAACAGGCTATCCTCGCAATATAGCAGGTGAAAAAATACCGCTTTTGGCTAGAATTATTAGTATTGTAAATGCTTATGAAGTTATGACGTCAGAGCGGCCTTATAGAGAGACTCTGTATTGTCAAGATGCGCTTAAAGAACTTAAGCGATATTCGGGATCTCAATTTGACCCAGATTTGCTTGCAGCATTTTCCGACATGATATTAGAAAAGCATACTTAATAAGAGGCGTTTGCGTTCCAATAAAGTCTGTGATAATATATGTTACTGTGAATATAGAGAACTGGAGGAATAGCGATGCAAAATTTACCGAATTGTCCAAAGTGCAACTCGGAGTACACTTATGAGGACGGCAATATGTTGGTTTGTCCGGAATGTGCGCATGAATGGACACCACAAGAATCTGAAGCATCAGACGAAGAAAAAGTCGTCAGAGATGCCAACGGTAATGTATTACAAGATGGCGATACGGTGACGGTCATTAAGGATTTAAAAGTAAAAGGCAGTTCATCGGTAGTGAAAATCGGAACAAAAGTAAAGAATATCAAATTGGTGGATGGCGACCATGACATCGACTGTAAAATCGACGGCTTTGGAGCCATGTCTCTAAAGTCACAATATGTCAAAAAAGTTTAATTGTTGAAGCCTAGAAAGTTGGAAGCTATTCCAACTTTTTTTTATGAATTTTTTTAAGATATTAAGGTATAATACAAGTACAGAGTGTTTAGGGAGTAATTATGAAACGAAACGAGCTTAGGAATAAACTTTCAGCGGAACAGTTAAAACAAGCCATCGATATAAGCAAAATAGGCATATGGGAGTGGTCGTTGGATACGGATCAGGTATTTGTTTCTGATGGGGTATACAAAACGATCGGCATTTTACCGGAACAATTTGAAAATACCATGACCTTTGTTGTCGGTAGGGTGATCCATCCAGAGTCGCGTATATACTTTATGAAGGCGATGGCTTTAGCGCGCAAAGAAGGTCGTGTCAATAACGATACATACCGTGTGAACCATGTGAGTAAAGCGGTTTGTTGGGTCAGATTTTTTTCAAAGACAGTCAGAGATGCCCAAGGCAATGTCAGCAAGATTATAGGTACGTTGATGGAAGTGACGGAGGAAGTGGTATCTCAAAAGGCGTTGATGTCAGAACTGGAGTTTATGAAGAATATGGTCGAAACTTTGCCGACGCCGATTTACTACAAAAATCCCAAAGGGCAGTATGAGTTCTGTAATCAGGCATTTTTGAATTTTTTTGGACAAAAAAGAAAGGCGGTCATTGGCCGGTCGATTGAGGATATTACATCTCAGGAATCCGTTGACCTAATCAAATTGGCAGATGAGGAGTTGTTGAAGACCCAAAAGGCACAGACTTTTGAAGGTAAAGTTGTCCCTTCGAATGGGACGCCCCATACGGTTGTTTTCAGCCGAGCGGCACATTTTAACCAACGCGGCACTGTAGCTGGCATTGCAGGTGTGTTTCAGGATATAACAAGCCAGAAGTCCATTGAGCGCGAAATGAATATGCTCTATAAAGCTAAGGATGCCTTCCTTTCGATTAATAGAGATATGATGATGTACAAGAGTGTTAAGGAATTCTTTCAGAATCTACATATACGTTTGCAGGGGATCTTTGAAAAATCAGGGTATTCAGCGGTATTGGAATTGGATGATGCTGATATGCTCAGGATTATTTATAGTAGTGGTTACAATGAAAGTGATGTAAAGAAATTTGAACTGCCTATAAGGGATAGTTTCTTTGAACACAGCGAAAATTTAACGACTCAGAGGTCGATGCTGCTTAGTGAAGTGGATATGACTAAAGATGGGGGCGGTTTGGTCGTCGCTACCAAAGATGGCGCGGCGATAAAATCGATTCTATTGATTCCTGTGTGTGTCACTGGAAAATTGAAATGGGTCTTATCTTTTGACAGCAGTCAGAGCCATGCTTTCGATGAAATCGACGAATTTGTAGCAGAGTATATCCATCAAGAATTGCCGATTATCTACAGAATGTATGAACTTTATCAAAAGACGTTGATGTTGTCTCGATATGATGGTTTAACGGGACTTATGAACAGAAGGTATTTTGAGCATGTTTTCGAGGAAAAACTCAACCGTGCTATCTACAGTAAAACGCAACTGGTTGTGATGCTGTTTGATTTGGATGGTCTTAAACGGGTTAACGACAATTATGGACATCACGCTGGAGATGCGTATATAAAAGCTTTTGTTCAACTTTTGACGGAGGCATTTGCTGGTGTGGATATGTTGGCGCGTATCGGTGGTGACGAGTTTACGGGTATTTTTGAAAAGGCAGATATTGCGCTTTTGGTCCATCAAATAGAGACCTTGCGCCAAGCTTTTGACAAACAACAAATTCAATCGGGAGATATCGTCTTTAGTGGAAGTTTCAGTTATGGTATCGCCTCGTATCCGATGGATAGCAAGGATTTACATGAATTGCAGATGATTGCTGATCAGAAGATGTATAGAGACAAGCAATCCAGACGTAAAGGAACTTCTAGCTAGATTATTTGAAAACATGCTGTGGGAATCAGCATGTTTTTTATATTTTGAGGGAACTTTTTTGGATAGCCTTCGTCTAAAAGATAGGCATAAAGATATTGGAGGGTAACATATGAAAAAGATAGCAAGTATTTTAATGATTTTAGTGACGTTGACTATGGCGTTTGCGTCATTTGCGGGTACGGAAAAAGAGTCAATTTTCGAAGTGAGAATAGAAGGTGATGTCTTTACGTTGACCTTGGATGAAAATCCATCAACCGGTTATGAATGGGTTTATGAAATTGGTGATGAAACGCATGTATCGTTTGTGAAGAGTGGGTTTGATTCGGCTGAGACAGGGTTGATTGGCGCAGGCGGTCAACGAACATTGACCTTCAAGGTACTTGGAGAGGGTGTTTCGACGATCCATTTGGATTACAAACGTTCTTGGGAAGAGACTTCAGCGGAAGCAGTGGATGTTTTGGTTTATCAGCAAGGTCAGAAGCTGATTGTTGAGGAAGACCAAGAAGTGCATATCGTTGAAAATCAAGCTTTTGAAGGTAAATGTGCAATGATCGATGGTAAAGCCATGGCACCGCTGAGAGAGGTCCTAGAAACACTAGGCTATACCGTTAAGTGGCAAGCATCGACTCAGTCTGTAGAAATCAACAAAGGCGCCCAATGGACGTCAATCACGATTGGCAAAAACGCTTATTTCAAAAATAAGATGGCACCTCAAGAGTTGAGTTCGGCGCCGGTGATTAGAGAAGAAATGACCTATGTGCCGATTGAATTTTTTGCAGATACGCTAGGCTTAAGTGTTGTTTACACGGATGGGCTATTGAAGATTCAAGAGGGACTTACGGCGAGTGTGGAAGGCTTTATTCAGTCTATGGAGATGAAAGATGGCGAGATTGCGACCCTTGTCATCGGAGAAAATATGGAAGCGGATGGTATGGAAGGTACTACAATCGTTCATATTTCCTCGGAAATGACCTTGATGAATACGACATTGGAGATTGGTAAAAAAGTGCGTGTGATGACAGCACCGGTGATGACGATGAGTTTACCGCCACAAACGGCAGGCTACATCATTTATTAGATTTTATGCAATCGATAGCAGGCGACAAGCCTGCTATTTTTGTTATAATGAAAGTGTCTAAATAGAGGGGTGATGGTATGCATTTGGTGTTATATAAATATTTTGAGGCACAGAATTTTGGTTGGTCGGATGAGTTGTTATGGAGTTTTTCCTACGGCATGGCGTTGATTGGGATTGCCTTACTGGCCTTTATTGCCTATAAGTTCACAAAACACTATATCGTGCAAATTATCGATCATATTGTTAAGCGGTCCAAAAATCAGTTTGATGACCTGTTACAGGAAAAAAGGGTCTTCTCATCCCTGTCTTTTATTGCGCCGGCACTGGTGGTGCACTTATTTTCCAGCTCTTTTGGACGATTTGAGGCCTTGGTAGGACAATTGCTCTACGGTTTAGTCGTGGCTATTGTGGTTTTGACAATTTTTAGAGGTATTGACGTGGTCGTGCAGATGTACAACCAATATGCGTTTGCAAAAGGACGGCCGATTAAAGGCATTATGCAGATCGTTAAAATCATCATTGCTTGTTTCGGTTTTGGCATGATCATCGTTGTTTTTGTTGGGGATACCACGGCAACGGTGCTTCTTGGTAGTATCGGTGGTTTGTCAGCGGTTGTCATGTTGATTTTCCGGGACTCCATATTGGGCTTTGTGGCAGGTGTCCAATTATCGACAGGGCAGCTCTTGAGCATAGGTGATTGGCTAGAGATGCCTAAGTATGACGCCGATGGTGAAGTGGTTGACATTTCGCTTACTAAGATTACCGTTCGAAACTGGGACAAAACTTACACGTCCATTCCAGCCCATAAATTTCTTGAGGATTCTTTTAAAAACTGGGAGGGTATGACGAAGTCTGGCGGTCGTAGAATCAAACGCGCCATTTTGATTGATGTGGGTACGATTGGATTTTTGTCTCCTGCTCAAATAGAGGCTTTGCAGGAGATAGATTTGATCAGACCCTATCTTAAAGGCAAAGTTTCGGAAATTGAAGATCATAATCGATCGATTGGCGTAGATGGTAGGGTATTAGCCAATGGCAGGCGTTTAACGAATATTGGAACCCTTCGGATGTATATTTTAGAATATCTTAAGCACAATCCCAATATCCATTCAGAGGGATTTACGCTCATGGTACGGCAGTTGCCGATTACGGAAACTGGTGTACCCTTAGAAATATATTGTTTTTCGAAGGATATAAATTGGGTAAATTATGAGAGTATACAGGCGGATATTTTTGACCATGTTCTTGCCGTGATTCCAATGTTCGGTTTGCGGGTTTTCCAGCAGCCGTCTGGAAGTGATTTTAAGACTGTTATTAAATGATGAGGAGGTTCTGCTTTGAATCAAATTATTCTCACCTTGCAAAGAATGCCCCATGTCACGGAACTTCTTGGGACCTTGATGGTGATTTTCGTTATTGGCGTGATTCGCCGCGTCATCAATCGCTTGCTGCACTCTTATATTGAGGATGTGCAAATGTACCACAAATATAGAAGCATTACGAACAAGACCTGTTTTACGGCGATTTTCGTGTTGCTCCTCTTAATATGGTTTAAAACGGGGACTTCTTTAGGCACCTTTTTTGGGCTTTTATCTGCTGGTATTGCCATTGCCTTAAAGGACCTATTGGCCAATATTGCGGCATGGCTATTCATTATTGCCAGAAAACCCTTTGTTATCGGGGACCGTATTGAGATTGGAAATGTCGCGGGCGATGTCGTAGACTCGAGAATATTCCAGTTTACCATTATGGAAATCGGTAACTGGGTGGATGCTGACCAGAGTACAGGCAGAATCATCCATGTCCCCAACCACAAGGTCTTGACGGATAATTTGGCGAATTATTCCGCTGGGTTTGAACATATTTGGAACGAGATACAGGTGGTGATCACTTTTGAAAGTGACCGTGTTAAGGCACGTGCCCTACTGGAAGACGTTCTGAACGAGCATGGTGAGAAATACATTCAGGAAGTGGATCAGAAATTGAAAAAAGCTTCGAAAAAGTACCACATTCTTTATAAGAACCTGACGCCAATTATCTACACCGATGTGGTGGACTACGGCGTTAAAATGACGCTGAGATATTTATGTAAACCTCGTTCCAGAAGGACAACCGTAGACAACATCTGGCGTGATTTGCTGGACCGAATTGATGCGGAACCTTCGGTGGAGCTGGCTTATCCAACTCAGCGCATTGTTTTGCCTAAGTAAATTTAGTATACTGATGAAGAAAATACGTGTATTGGAGGCTTTTAGATGGAGATTAAAAGATACGAAAGCACCGGTAGAATGAGTAGAGCCGTTGTGTGCAACGGTACGATATACCTGTGTGGTCAGACTTGCGGTGATAGAGAAGGTGTTATTGAGCAAACCAAGGGCTGCCTTGAAAAGGTAGAAGCCTTACTGGATCAATATGGATCAGACAAATATCATATTTTGTCTACAACGATTTATTTGAAAGACATGAGTCTATTTGAAGAGATGAACAGTGTTTGGGATGCTTGGGTAGAAGAAGGCTACGAGCCAGCTAGAGCTTGTGTGGAAGCAAAATTAGCGCGAGAACATATTCTTGTGGAGTTATCGGTTATAGCGGCACTAAAGGAATAAATCCGGGTATGATAAAAGGTGTGTCTTTTAGGACACACCTTTTTTTATGGAACAATTATATTTAGGATTATATTGTAGGCTAATTGATTGGCGGTAATCCAAGGGCATCCTTTGTGGCATTGATGATGCCACGGGATGAATAGGTTGCACCGGAAACGGTGTCGACATCGGTCGTTTGTCCGTCCAGCATCTCTTGAATGACGGATACGGCTTGATTGAACCAGCGTCGATCCTCTCTCTGCGAAAGGACGGTAATGCTATCGATGGTATCACCAGTCTTTTGGACTTGAACGGTGATGGTGCCTTTATAGCCTTTGGCGCTACCTTCTAAGATTTCTGTTTCAACTTGTGGTTCTGTGACGGTAAGCTCGGCATTTTCATTGACTTTGGTGCTTTCATCAACGCTAGGTGTGGTCTCAATAATTTGCACTGGTGATTCAGAAGATTCTGTTGTTGATGCTTCTGGTGCTGCAACAACTTCTTGTGTTATTACAACTTCTGGTGTCACGCTTTGTGTGATGCTGTAGTCTGCTGCTGCCGTCGTTTTGGATGCGTCGATTGTATCTAAAACAAGTGGCATAACCAGAAGGACGATGATGACAATGGAACTTGCTAAGCGTTTCCATGAAAAAGCGGGTTTCATCTGTATTGCACCTTGCACCGGACAAGCATCGATGCAAGCGAGGCAACCGATGCATTCTGCATCATGTACAACAGGTTTCTTTGTGATGTTGATACCCATAGGACATGCGCCATCGCAGCGATTACAGTTTACACAAGCGTCGTTGCGCTGAATTTTAAAAAGGCGACCACCGGAAATGATGGACTGTTTCGCACCTTCGATACAAAGGTATTTACAGAAGAAGCGATCGCTAAACAGAGCAGCAAGGAGGAATAGGGTTAAAATGATGCCGTTTAAGATCGTCAATTCTTTGACCTGTAGAAACTGTTGGAAGTTGCCTCGCGGATCTCGGGAAAGAATCTGCAAAATAAGGCTACTTCCGTTTACTAAAGTTATGATAAAGAGGACATAACGCAACCACTTGAGTTGATGATGACCTCTAAGTTTCAAGGTAGGCAGATTCAATTTTCGTCTTAAAAAAACGAGCGCATCCTGAAGGGCGCCAAAGGGGCACATCCACCCGCAAAAAATCGGTCCTGTCAATAATGCGAATATAATAATCCAGCCGATTTGAGGACTGGTAAAAAGACCAAGTGCCGTTAGAGCGACAAATATGATTTGTATCAGAGGTCGTAATCTTGAGTATTTCATAAAATCACCTTTCTTTTCCTTATGTTTTAGTGATTATCAGTATAAGGTGAGGATATAGACAAAAGTTTATATAATTATAAACGAAATTTTAAATAAATCAAAATAGGGTATTAATTAATAAAAGGAGGTCTTGTTATGCAAGCAGAATTGAATAGGGAAAAATGCATACCATGTTCTTTGGATACACCTCCTCTACGAGGAGATATTCTCTATGAATTGTTAGATAGATTGCATCCGCAGTGGCTTTTGGTGGAGGAGGAGCATCTTGAGCGACAATTCAAATTTAAAGATTTTCTGGAAGCACTGAATTTTGTAAATAGGGTAGGCGCACTGGCAGAAGAAGAGGGGCATCATCCCGATATTCAGCTGAGCTGGGGAAAGGTAATTATAAAGCTGATGACATATAAGATCAAGGGGCTCTCGCGAAATGATTTCGTTTTAGCGTCAAAGATCGATCAGTTACTCTAATGCAGGATAGTTCATTTGAACTATCCTTTTTGAATACTTTTTGTTATACTATGGACGTTGTTAGAGGATAGATGTCGAAAAGAGGTCATATGAAGTGGTCAGAATTTAAATCGTTGAAGAAAGAAGTTAAAATTTATTTTATGATTTTAGCTTTTACGGCGTTGGCACTAGGCATGAGCAATCAAGTCTTGTCGAATTATTTCAAAGATGCCTATAATGTTACGGCGTTTCAGCGTGGGATTATCGAATTTCCAAGGGAAATTCCAGGATTTATCGGCGTTTTTATCATTGCGGCTCTGGTTTCGCTAAACGATATCCGTTTATCGATGTTTGCCCAAGTGCTGAGTATCTTTGGAATTGTTGTTTTGGGTTTTGTCACACCGAAATTTTCAATCATGTTGATTTTTCTATTTATCAATTCTCTGGGGATGCACCTGTTTATGCCGATGTCGGATAGTATCGGGATGTCCCTAGTGGATCAAGATAAGTTGGGTATGCGTATGGGACAGTTCAAGGGTACGTCAACGGCCTTTACCATGATCTCAGCCATGATTGTTTTTGTATGTTTTAGATGGGATGTTTTCAGTTTCACCACACCACTGAAATGGCCGTTTATACTTGCTGGATTACTATTGACGGTTGTTCTGTTTTTGCTGGTCTACTTGGAAAAGACGACCCATCATCAGAAGATTCATCATGAAAAAATCAAGTTTATCGTGAGAAAAGAATATAAATTGTACTATACCCTTGTCGTCCTATTTGGTGCGCAGAAACAGATTATGATGGTTTACGGGCCTTGGGTTTTGATAGAGCTTTTGGGTAAAAAGGCCGATACGTTAGCCCTATTGGCGATTGCTGGTGCCTTTATCGGGATATTCTTTATTCCGGCACTCGGCAGATGGCTGGATCGCTTTGGTGTCCAAAAATTGCTTTATGCCGATGGAATCTCTTTCGTTGTGGTTTATGCTTTATTTGGATTTTTGACCATGGGCTATGTCAGCGGTGTGTTGCCAACAACGGGTTGGGCGGTATTGCTTGGGTATTTCATGGTAGTCTTGGACAAGATGTCCACTCAGATGAGTTTTATCAGAACCGTTTACCTCAGAAAGATTGCGGTAGATTCAAAGGATATTACGCCAACTTTATCTCTGGGGATGAGTATGGACCACTTTGTTTCCATTACCTGCGCCGTTTTAGGTGGCGTGGTTTGGGGGACATGGGGGCCGCAGTACATTTTCTTCTTGGCGGCGGCGATTTCTTTCATTAACATTTATGTGGCTTATAAAGTGGAAATATAGACATGAAAAAACCTGATGACTTCTATAGGAGACCATCAGGTTTTTTGAGCATATGTGCTCGGTGATTATTTTTTTATATTAGGTTGGGTACCAATTAGGCTTTGTTTACAGAACCAAATAGTTCCATTTTAGCTTTTACGGTTGCCTTGATGGCTTCGAAGCCAGGTGATAGAAGTTTTCTAGGGTCAAATCCTTTACCTTCTTTGTCTTTGCCATCTTCGATGTATTTTCTTGTCGCATCTGCGAATGCCCATTGACATTCTGTATTCACGTTGATTTTAGCAACGCCAAGAGAAATGGCTTCCTTGATCATTTCTTCAGGGATACCAGTGCCGCCGTGGAGTACGAGTGGCATACCGCCAGTTGAACCTTGAATAGCAGCAAGGGCTGTAAAATCAAGACCTTTCCAGTTATCAGGATATTTGCCGTGGATGTTGCCGATACCAGCAGCAAGAATGTTGACGCCTAGTTCGGCGATTTGTTGACATTCTTTAGGATCAGCGATTTCACCTGCACCAACGACGCCATCTTCTTCACCGCCGATTGAGCCTACTTCCGCTTCCACAGAAATGTTTTTAGCCTTGGCATACGCAATGATTTCTTTCGTTTTTTCAATGTTTTCATCAATGTCATAGTGTGAGCCGTCAAACATAACTGAAGAGAAACCTGCGTCGATACATTTTTTAGCGCCTTCGTAAGAACCGTGGTCTAAGTGAAGGGCAACTGGAACAGTGATGTTGAGTTCCTCAATCATGCCGTTAACCATACCTACGATTGTCTTATAACCGCCCATGTACTTTCCAGCACCTTCCGATACACCCAAAATTACTGGTGATTTGTTTTCTTCTGCAGTCAAAAGTACTGCTTTTGTCCATTCAAGGTTGTTGATGTTAAAGTGGCCAACTGCATAACGCTCTTTTCTCGCCTTTAATAACATTTCTTTAGCATTTACTAACATATCATTCCTCCGTATCAATCATTTGCGCCATAGGCACTCAATTTTTATCCACATATTTATAGGAAAAGTATATTAAAATCAGTCGGTTTTTTATATGGGATAATCTACAAAATACTTTGTCACTTTGTAGTCCTTTCTACCCCTAAAAATGATGTCCAACCAAAAGACGGCCTATTCTCATCTTATTAGGCAATCATATTTGTGGATTGTGTGGATATTGGTGATGCAATCCTTGATTCATCCACAAGTTTTATTCTATCCTAAAAAAAAGTATGTTATAATGAGGAGCGTATTAAAAAAAGGTGGTGGGTAAATGGCACTGAGTTTAGCGGTAATTATGATACTGGGACTTGCCTTTAATAAATTGTTTGAAAAGTTTAAAATGCCAGGACTTCTAGGGATGTTGATTCTTGGAGTTATCCTTGGGCCTTACGGTTTGGACTGGCTATTTAAAGATTTTTTGAGAACGGAAGATGTCATCAATCTGTCTTCAGATTTTAGGAAGATTGCCTTGATTGTTATCCTTCTCAGAGCTGGATTTGGCATCAAGAAGGAAACCCTTGCCAAAGTAGGGGTGCCTGCGCTTAAATTGAGTTGTATTCCTGGCATCATGGAAGGCTTTGCGATTATGGGCCTTAGCATGCATTTTCTGAAGTTTAGTTTTGCTGAAGCGGGTATGCTGGGTTTTATCATAGCGGCGGTGTCGCCAGCGGTAGTTGTACCTTCTATGTTGGCACTGGTTGAAAAGGGCAAGGGTGCCGCCAAGGGTATTCCTACGATGATTTTGGCAGGTGCTTCCATAGACGATGTGGTTGCCATTACGATTTTTTCCACATTCTTAGGGATGTATGGTGGTGGCAAAGTGAATTTGGGACGGCAACTGTTGAACATCCCGATTTCCATTATAATGGGTGGTTTGATTGGTGCCGGTATGGGATTCTTATTGGTGTGGTTTTTCAAGAAATACCATTTGCGCGATACCAAGAAAGTATTGATTATTTTAAGTATTGCCATTCTCTTCAACGCATTTGAAGAAGTGATGGCGTCTTTTTTCCCTGTAGCGAGCTTGCTGGGCGTGATGACCATCGGTTTTATCATCTTGGAGAAATATCCTGAATTGGCCAAACGCTTGTCGCTTAAGTTCAATAAAATCTGGGTATTTGCAGAGATTCTGCTCTTTGTGTTGGTGGGTGCTCAGGTGAATATCGGCGTCGCCTTTCAAATGGGGCTGGTTGGTCTCGTGATTATAGCGGGTGGACTTCTTGCAAGGAGTATTGGCGTCTGGATCAGTTTGTTGGGTACCCATTTGACAACCAAAGAGAGGCTATTCTGCGTCATCGCTTATACGCCAAAAGCGACGGTACAAGCGGCCATTGGGGCTGTACCACTAGCGGCGGGCGTGGCCGGTGGTGATATGATTTTGGCGATGGCTGTTATGGCGATTATGATAACGGCACCGCTGGGCGCCATTGGCATCCGAATATCGGGTGAAGCATTTTTAGAAATGTAAAGGAATGAAGAAATGATTAAATGTAAAATCTGTCAATCGTTGACACGGGAATTTTATGACAAGCAGTTTGATGATCATTATTATTACTGTGAAATATGTGAATTTATCTCAAAGGACGATGCTAAAATAGTAACAGTTGAACGAGAGAAAGAGAAGTACGATGAACATAATAACACCTATGAAAACGAGGGTTATGTGAATATGTTCAGGGATTTTTTAGACCGTGCGGTCATGCCTTTTGTGTCATCAGGCAAAGAGGGCTTGGATTTTGGGAGTGGACCGGGTCCGGTACTGTCTCAAGTGCTTTCGAGGGAGTACGGTTACGACATGACAATTTACGATCTCTTTTATGCACCGGATACCGATTATCAAAATCGTAAGTACGATTTGTTGACCTGTACGGAGGTCGTGGAGCATCTCAAGGACCCTCTGTCTTACTTCGAGCATTTCAAATTGCTGGTGAAGTCGGGTGGCCTTATCGGTATCATGACCCTCTTTCATCCGAAAAACGACGCTGTATTTTGTGATTGGCATTATCGGCGAGATGTTACCCATATCTCGTTCTTTACACCGAAGACGATGCAAAAGATCGCATACCTTTTGGATATGGAGCTGACCTATTGCGATGAAAAGAGATGTTGCAGCTTTAAAGTCAAATAGACAAAATAAAACCACTTGATGGCTTTTGGCCGACGAGTGGTTTTTTAGCGTATAATTTAATAAAGCGCGCTGTAAATGGCCTTGATTTCTTCTTCTGATAGGGCCACGTAATTGTTGGCCAGAAGACGTTGCTGTTCGTTCATGACGCTTTGGGTGAAGGCTTCGATGTCGCTTTCCGTCATGCCATAGGATTTCAACGGTGGCTTTGCTGTCAAAGTGACCAACAAGTGATCGATTCGGTTGAATACGTGATTTTTCGGACAGTCCAAAACTTGGGCAATTACTTTAACTAGTTCGTTCATATTACCAGATGGTGCCTTTTCGTAATAACAGTTGAATACAGCGGTGAAAAACTGAAAATTAGCTTCGCCGTGAGGCACGTGATAGGTGCCACCGAGTGGGTAACTTAAAGCGTGTACCGCGCCAACGCCTGCATTTCCAAAAGCGATGCCGGCATAACAAGAAGCGATTAGAAATTCATCAAGAAAGTCCATCCGTTTTTCTACACCGTGAAAGGCCATCTGTTGAAAGCCCTTGAGAATCTTTCTGATGGCTTCTAAACTGAGGATGCGGGTCAAGTTGGAAGCCTTTGGCGATAGATATGACTCTGAAGCGTGAATGAGTGCATCAATGGCTGCGTGCATAAAAGGTTTGATTGGCAAATCCTTAAGCAGTTCCGGAATCAGAATCGCTTCATCCGGCTGTAGGGCTGGATGGGAAAGACCTTTTTTCGTATTTAACTGGGTCAACTCTGCTACGGTGACTGCGGTGACTTCGCTGCCCGTGCCACAAGTGGTCGGGATGCAAATCAATGGTAGGGCTTTCACCAGTGGGTGTTTGCCGGTAAAGGCATCTTCGGCATCCACAAGGCCTTCGATGACCATCAGTTTTGCGCAATCCATGACGGTACCGCCTCCAATGGCAATAATCTTGTCATGGTCGTATTTATTTTTTTCTGCAATCATTTGCGTAATTTTGGTGTCGGTAGGTTCGCCTTTTCCAAATTGGTCATGGCATATCATCGGCGTTTCTGATTTGAGGAAAGAAAGATAACTTCCCTTTATGCCGGTGCTTGTCACAATTAATGCGCCATTTAACAGCTCATCCGAGAAATAATGTGCCAGTGTATCAAATTGTTGAATATGTGTGCTCATATTTAATAGATTCATGATGTATGCCTCCTTTGAGAACTTTTTATCATCATAACCGATATTGGACGATAATGCTAGTCCTATTGGCGAACAGGATGAAACGTGATACAATGGGATACAAGAAAACGACCCCGAGGCAGAGGGGTAGAATGGAGTGATTAAATGGCTTTAATGGAAGTGTCTTTTCCAGGAGGTAAAATAGTGGATGCCTCGATGAAGGGATTCACCGTCCGAACGGATCAACCTGAACGAGCGGGTGGTAGCGGTACAGCACCAGCGCCCTTTGACTTGTTTTTATCGTCTATAGGTACGTGTACAGGCATCTACGCTTTGAATTTCTGCGAGAGCAAAGGTCTTTCAACAGAGGGCTTGAAACTGACCTTGGACGTCGAGAAGGATTCGGAGACTCGGATGTTGAGCAAGATTAGGATGGTACTTACCTTACCTGAGGATTTTCCGCCTAAATATGAACGTGCGATTCTACGTGCCATGAATCTATGTGCGGTTAAACGACATATGCTTGAAGCGCCGGAATTCGAAATCGTCACAGAATAAAAAATTGAATGTTAGAGAAGGAAAGAATGACCAAAAATGTTTGTAGGTCATTCTTTTTTAGTATAATGTAAATGTGCACGTAGAAAGGGCTAGGAGAGGACAAAGGTATGGAAGAAATTATTCGATGGATCACATCTGAAGATGTGTCGTTTTATACTCGGGTATGGCGCAATGAAACTTTGCCACCGAAAGCGATAATTTTTTTGGTGCATGGATCGGTGGAACATGGTGGTCGCTATAAGGCATTTGCAGAACATCTGACCCAGCAGGGTTACGTGGTGGTAGCGCCGGATTTACGTGGCCACGGCGAAACAGGCATCCATGGCGATGGCTTGGGCTATTTTTCGGATGCGCCTATGGGTTGGGAAATTTGCGTACATGATCTGAAGGTGATTTACGATCAATGTGTCGATTGGTACCCGGGATTGCCGCTTATTGTCTTTGGGCATAGCATGGGGTCCTATTTGGTGCGGTGTTTCATCAAGGAATATCCTGTTGCGATGCAGGGTGTCGTTTTATCGGGCACGGGTCATTTTGCTACGGGGATAGGGGATCTGGCGCTTGGACTTTCAAAAGTATTGATGCATACCAAGGGCAAACGTTATAAAAGTCGGTTTTTGACGTCACTGGTCTATGGTACTTTAAACAAACGTATCGGGAAAACGGAGACGGATTTTGATTTTCTCTCACGGGATACAGAGCAGGTCAGACGCTATATTGAGGATCCTCTTTGCGGTTACATTTGTACGGTTGATTACCTGCATGAAATGTTGTTTGGCACAAAAAAAGCCAATCGCGCGGCTATGTTTGAACTCGCGAATCGGCAGTTGCCTCTTCTGTTGATATCGGGTGGAGAAGACCCGGTTGCAGATAGAGGTGGCAAGGGATTTAAAAAAGTTTTCGACAGTTACAAGCATAGGATGGACGACGTGACGGCACATGTCTATGAAGGTGCGCGTCATGAAGTGCTCAACGAAACCAATCGGGAAACGGTGATGGCGGATATTTGCGCTTGGCTGAAAACGATAGAAAAATATAAGTGATATTGGAGGAGTAAGGATGAAATTCAGTGATTATGTATATACGCGTCCAGATATGGAGGCGTTGGAAAAAAATATCAAAGAAGCACTAGAAACGTTCAAGGCAGCGGATACAAGTGAACAGCAAATTTCGGCTATCGAAGCCATCAATCATTTGAGAAATGCTTTCGAAACTCAATGCGTCCTAGTAGAAATTCGCCATTCAGTGGATACAACAGATGCCTTTTATGAGGCAGAGAACAATTATCTGGACGAAGTGCGCCCGATTGCCGAAGGCTTGGTCAATCAGTATTATGAAGCACTTTTAGCCTCACCTTTCAAAGAGGCGCTTAAGGTCGCTTTTGGCGAGCAGATTTTCAGAATTGCTGAAATGGTATCTAAGACATTCAAACCTGAAATTATAGAAGATTTACAGTTGGAAAATAAACTCTCCAGCGAATATGTGAAATTGAGAGCGTCGTCTAAAATCGATTTCGAGGGTGAAGAACGCAATCTTTCTCAAATGGAACCTTTTTTACAATCCGCAGATCAGTCGATGCGCAAAAGAGCGCAAAAGGCGGTGAACGGCTTTTTCGAAGATCATGAAGAGGATTTTGACCGAATTTATGACGAGTTGGTGAAGGTCCGCACGAAGATGGCCCATACGCTGGGTTTTAAAAATTTTGTGGAGCTGGGCTATGCTCGACTGATGCGATCGGATTACGATGCCAGCATGGTAGCTGGATATCGTAAGCAGGTCTACGATGATTTGGTGCCGGTTGCAACGGCATTAAGAAAACGTCAAGCGAAGCGGTTGGGTGTTGACTCTTTGAAGTATTATGATGAGCCACTGGAATTCTTGTCGGGCAATGCTTGTCCAAAGGGGGACGCCCAGTGGATTATGAATCATGGTGCTACCATGTACAAGGAGCTATCGAGAGAAACCGATGATTTCTTCAATTTTATGATGAACCATGAGTTGATGGACTTGATTGCAAAAAAAGGAAAAGCTGGTGGCGGCTACTGTACCTTCATCAGCGATTATAAGGCACCTTTTATTTTCTCTAATTTCAATGGTACCTCCGGAGATGTGGATGTACTGACGCATGAGGCGGGGCACGCTTTCCAAGTCTATTCCAGCAGAAATTACGTTTTGCCGGAATATATATGGCCGACACTGGAAGCTTGTGAAATTCATTCCATGAGCATGGAGTTCTTAACGTGGCCGTGGATGTCGCATTTCTTTGAAGAGGAGACTGAAAAATACAAGTTTTCTCATCTATCAGGCGCACTCCTATTCATACCATATGGTGTCACTGTCGATGAATTCCAACATTGGGTTTATGAGCACCCTGAAGTAACACCAATGGAACGTCGCACTAAATGGCGAGAAATCGAGAGCAGATATTTACCTCATAAGGATTATGAAGGCTGTGACTTCTTAGAGCGTGGCGGTTATTGGTTCAAACAGGGTCATATTTTCATGAATCCTTTCTATTATATCGATTATACCCTTGCCCAAGTGTGTGCCTTTGAATTTTGGGCAAAATCAAGAGAAAACCGTGAACAGGCTTGGATGGATTATTTGAGACTTTGCCAGGCGGGTGGCAGTAAATCCTTCTTAGAACTGGTTGAACTCGCTAACCTAAACAATCCATTTGTAGCAGGTACAATCAAGAAAGTGGTAGAGCCGATTCAAAGGTACCTGGCAGATGTTGATGACACGGAGATGTAGACTATGACAGTGTTTACGGAACATGTTGTCCAGATTATAAAAAGTATACCCATAGGTCGTGTGATGACCTATGGGCAAATTGCTGCTGAAGCGGGTAATCCGAGAGCGGCGCGTCAAGTGGCGCGTATTCTTCATTCCATGAGTGCCAAATACGATTTACCTTGGCACCGTGTCGTGAACCGGAAGGGTGAGTTGCCAAGAATCGGTGGCGAAAAAGGACACCTCCAGAAGCAATTGCTTGAATCGGAAGGTGTCGATGTTTTTGTAAACTATTCGGTGGATTTGATGCGTTACGGCTTCAACACTGATGAAGGTAGCGTGATGTGAAAACCGAGGTGCCCATCGGGTGTTTCAAAGGCTTCGATCGAACCTAAAAAGCCCTTCACAATAGTGTGTTTGACGATGTATAAATCCAATCCAGAGGCATCGCTGATGAACTGATTCCTGAAATATGGATTGAAGATACGTTCACCGAGGCCGGATTGCCAAGGGATGATGTCGTAGTAGAGAATGTGGATGGCCTCCTCTTCTTTGTAGACTCGAATGGAGAGAGTCGCTGCCGGACAATTTTTTGAGGCTCTGATCGAGTGATGGATTAAATTGCTCATCAGTTTTGAAAATAGGTCCATGGGCAGATAGGCCATTAACTGATCGTCACCCTCTACGATGGTCTGAAGCTCGGTGGCAAGATTGACGCTGAGCTCATTCCGAATCGTGTGACTTAAGTGGGCACGTATTGGGAAATACCTAGGCATTTCCTCGTTGAAATTCATCATCAGCTGTTTTAGACTGTCTATGATGGTCTTCATCTGCTGCTGATTGTTGAGTATCAGCGTCAAACTGTCCTGAACATCGTCAGCTTTATTTTTCGACAAAAGGAAACTGGATGCCGTGATGCTGTTCGCAATAGGATTGGACAGCTTGTTGGTGATATGCTGAATCAGGTCGTTGATCACTTCCTGCTCGCGTAATTCAAAAATAGTTTGCTGTGCATGTTTCAAGGATTCGTTGCTTGTCTCCAGATCTTTGATTAGTCGGTTGACATCATCCGATTTTTCTATAATCAGATGGTTCATTTTCTTGTTCTGTTCACTTAACTGTTCTAGGGTTGTGTGTTGGTTCTTTTGTGCCTGCATGGCACTTCTCTTCTCAGAGGAACGGGTGCGGTATCTCATCGTAATGAGGGTAGCCATAATCAGCAGGACAACGCAGGTGGCAAGAGCTGGATAAACAATCTTTTTAGTCGAGAAGAAGGTTTGCTGGAGGGACTCGGCGTTAGATTCAATCCCGATAATCCAGCCATTATGCAAATGGGTATAGCCCATGATTTTTTCTTGGTTGTAGAAATTATAATGTTGGGCGCCGTAGTCGTTAAGGCCAATTTTGTTACTGATTGGTACAAGTAGTCCATTTTCCATGGTACGCATATTGGTGTTGGTGTCAAAAATCGGATGAACCAGATAATCGTGGTTGCTATTCATTAGAAAGGCGTAACCGCTATTTGGCGCATCAACAGCATTGATGAAATCGGTTAAGTCGTTAAAGAGCAAATTGACACCGACGACACCGACGACTTGATTGTCGATAAGGATGGGTTCAGAATACCTCATGACCAAGGCACTGGCATTGTCACTTAAGACAGGCTCAGTCCAGTGGGCTTTTCGCTGTAGCATGGGTAGATAAAACCAGTTGGTTTCATAGGTGTGCTGTTGAAGTTTAGCGGTAATTTCGGACGTGTTTATGGCACGAAGTCCGCCGTCTTCCTGCCGAGTATAGATTATCGCTTGCGCATCGCTCACATGGTCCTTTTCTAAAATCAGAAAAACGGATTCGATGGCAGTTTTTTGATCGAAGGCATGATGAATGACACGGTCCAAATCGTGGCGGTAAGGCGTTAATTCCAGCTTGGTCGCTTCGCCGACAGGACCTTGATTTTCGAAGGTGATTTGAGAAATTGTATTGAGATGGCTTACATCCGATTCAATGGCATATATTTTAGTTTCCAGTTCCAGTGCGGTGTTCAGTGTCAATGTCTCCAACTGGGTAGTGGCTTCGTTGACTAATTCGTCTTTTGCGTTCAATAGTGCAATAAATCCCGTTAAAGTAAGCGATAGAATAATGAACGTGGTTATAAATGCAATTATGGTTACGGCTATTTTACGCATGAGCATTCTCCTATTTCTATAATTATTAACATTGTTACCCGCATACAGATTGTTCATTCAGTGAGATGATGATAAGAGGTTGCTTTATGAAAAGAAGTATAAAAAAATTAGTAATGACGGTTTTTTGCTTTATAGGTATGATGATGCTGTTATTCGAGAGCGTGACCAAGGGCATTTTTCTTATTGCTTTTGCCTGGCTGGGATTGATGATTGTGGAATTACGCCAGATTAAGCGCCTATGTGTCTATTGTGAGCCAACCTTATTTCGTTGTGGTAGAACGGAGCTTGTTGCAGAACACCTCCAACATTTGTCTGATTCCTTGCTTTTTTATGAGATATTGAAAAATCGAATGGCTTACCTTGAAGTGGGCAGAAGAAATGTGATGGGGGATTACGAAACGGCACTTGGACTTTCAGAAATCTATAGTGGGCGATTTTCTCAAAAATCCAAGGCCCTCTTCAACCGAGAAATATGTTACGCTGAATTGAAAATGGGACGTGAAGGCATCCTTTATGTAGCAACAGACGACTATAGAGATGATCTTATCCAAGCCTTGAGGCTGATTCAGGAAGGAAATGAAAGGGCGGCGCTTGGCGTATTGTCAGAACTTAGAGAAGAGGAAGCTGGCAATGTGATATTCAGAGAAGTCAATCAACTGATGGCTGGACTGCTTAAGGAAAGTCAGCCGGAAATGTCGGCTTATTATGGACATATTGCAGCTGTGTTCTATGACGAGGACGAGTAAAGCGAAACTTACTTGAGGGTAGGCGCTTAAAAATGTGATAGCGCGGGTATATAATCACTAAAGAGTGTAAAGGGTGATTGGTATGAAAAAGAATTCATTGAGCCTATTTGCCGTCTTAATCGTCTTATTAGGCCTATTTTTATTTTATAATGTACGTTCTGTTAGAGATGATGCCCGTAGATTTGTGGAAATGGAATTGATTAACGAGTTGAGCCAGCTGTCCGTGGACATTGAATCCTGGATAGGTGGTGAGATGCGTGTGCTTGAAGTCATGAGAGAGATTATTAAGCATGTACCTAAGGAGGAATTGATTGCGCAGGCGCAATACAATCCTTTTTTAGTTATGCGGGATGATGAATTGGACCCTTACATTGGTTTGGCAGACGGTACTACTTTAGATAACCGCGATCGATTTACCGGCGTGGCTTATGATCCTCGGGAGCGCATTTGGTATCAGAAGGCACTAGAGC